>JBPYFF010000389.1:0-4320 GCA_051984455.1 Acidimicrobiales bacterium
CCGGGTCGAGAAGGTGACCACCTGGCCCCACGCGTGGACACCCGCGTCGGTTCGCCCCGCGCAGGTCAGTTCAACGGTATGGCGGAGCGTTCGTTCCAGGGCGGCAGTCAACGCGCCGCCGACAGTACGGATCCCCGGTTGGGCCGCAAAGCCACGAAAGCTCGTGCCGCGGTAGGCGACCGTCAACGCGACCTGGGCTCGCGGCCCCTCGATGGACCCGGCGCCGGCGTCAGCGGCAAAGAGGGTCAGCGGCTACACAAACTCGATGCGGGCCATCGGGGCGTTGTCCCCGTGGCGGGGGCCAAGTTTCAGGATTCGGGTGTAGCCGCCCGGCCGGTCGGCGTAGCGGGGTCCGATCTCTTGAAACAGCTTGTAGGCCATGTCTTTGTCCCGAATGAGCGCCACAACCTGACGCTCGTTATGGACTCCGCCCTTCTTGGCCTTCGTCACACACTTCTCGACGACCGGCCGCAGCTTCTTGGCCTTGTCCTCGGTCGTGACGATGCCCTCGGCCGCGATCAGCGACGCGACCAGGTTCCCGAACATGGCCTTCTGGTGCGATGAACCGCCGCCGAACCGCCGGCCCTTCTTGGGCGCGCCGGGGAGGGTGGTCACCCTAACCCTCCTTACTGCGCAGGGACAGCCCTCGCTCGTCCAGCTTCTGGAGGACCTCGTCCAGCGACTTCTGGCCGAAGTTGGTGATGGCCAGCAGGTCGTCCTCAGTCTTGGTCACGAGCTCGCCGACGGTGTTGACCTGCGCCCGCTTGAGGCAGTTGCGGGGCCGCTCGGACAGGTCGAGATCCTCGATCGGCAGATCGAGATCGGGCGAACCGGTGCTGCCGGACCCGACGTCACCGAGCTCGAGGCCCTTTGGGGATTCGCTCATGTCCGCCACCAGGCCGATCAGCGAGCGCAGAGTGTCGCCGGCCGAGGCCAGCGCGTCCTTGGGCGTGATGGAGCCGTCGGTCTCGATGTCCAGTACCAGCCGGTCAAAGTTGGTCGATTGCTCGACGCGGGTCGGCTCGACGGTAAAGGCCACCCGGCGCACGGGCGAGAAAATCGAGTCGACCGGGATGACCCCGATAGTGGACGACCGCTTGTTGCGGTCGGCCGAGACGTACCCCCGTCCCGGCTCGACCGTAATGTCGAGGGCCAGGCGTCCCCTGCCGTTGAGGGTGGCGAGGACCAAATCGGGATTGAGGATCTCCACGTCGCTGGTGGTCTGGATGTCACCTGCGGTCACCACTGCCGGGCCCCGCACGTCAAGACGCAGCGTCATGGGCTCCTCGGAAAGGACCCGCATGACCAGGTCTTTCAGGTTGAGGATGATGTCGGTGACATCCTCCTTCACGCCCGGAAGGGTGGTGAACTCGTGGAGGGCGTCGTCGAACCGGACCTGGGTGACGGCCGCGCCAGGAATGGACGACAGCAAGGTGCGGCGCAGCGAGTTGCCGAGGGTGTAGCCGAAGCCGGGCTCCAGGGGACCAATCGCAAATCTCTGGCGGTTGGCCTCCTCGTCGCCGAGCGGCTCGACACTGGGTCGTTGGATAATGAGCATGGGTATTCAGGCCTTACATGCAGTGGAATTACTTGGAGTAGAGCTCAACAATCAGGGATTCCCGGACGGGCACGTCAATGTGCTCCCGGAGGGGCAGGGCGCGCACCGTCAACTCCGCTCCGTCACCCGAGGTGGTCTCGAGCCACTGGGGCACCTGGCGGTCGAGGGTGTCCATGTTGTGACGGATGGTGATGAGGTTGCGGGACCTGGTTTTGAGGGACACCGCGTCACCCTTGCGTACGCGGTAGCTCGGAATGGTGACCCGTTTTCCGTTGACCAGCACGTGCCCGTGCCGGACCAGTTGCCGGGCCTGCGCCCGGCTGGCGCCCCAGCCGGCCCGGAAGGCGACGTTGTCGATGCGCAGCTCCAGCATGCGCAGCAGGTTCTCACCGGTGATACCGGGCTGCCGGGTGGCTTCGTCGTACAGGTTGCGAAACTGCTTCTCGAGCACGCCGTAGATCCGCCGCGCCTTCTGTTTTTCTCGTAGCTGGGTCAGATACTCCGAACCCTGGCGCATGCGATCGCGCCCGTGCTCGCCCGGCGGATAGGGCCGGTTCTCGATCGGGCACTTCATGGAGTCGCACTTCGGGCCCTTGAGGAACAGCTTCATTTTCTCGCGCCGGCAGAGCCGGCAAACCGGACCGGTGTAACGCGCCATCCGCCGCTCCTACACCCTGCGCCGCTTCTTGGGGCGGCAACCGTTGTGGGGAATGGGAGTCACATCCTTGATCCCGGACACCTCAATACCGGTGTTCATGAGCGACCTGATGGCCGTCTCCCGCCCCGATCCCGGTCCCTTGACCAACACGTCAACCCGGCGGACGCCATGCTCCATGGCCCGGCGGGCGCACGCTTCCGCGGCCAGCTGGGCCGCGAACGGGGTGGACTTGCGGGATCCCTTGAACCCGACGTTGCCGGCTGATGCCCATGCCAGCACGTTGCCCTCGGGATCGCTGATGGAGACGATGGTGTTGTTGAACGAGCTTTTGATGTGGGCGACCCCGTAGGCCACGTTTTTGCGTTCCCGGCGCCGGGGACGGCGGCCTCCTGGCTTCGGCTTTGCCATGGGTTACTTCCGCACCTTCTTCTTTCCTGCGACCGTCTTCTTGGGACCCTTGCGCGTCCTGGCATTGGTATGGGTCCGCTGGCCTCGCACCGGCAGGCCGCGGCGATGGCGGACCCCCTGGTAGGAGCCGATCTCCATCTTGCGCTTGATGTCCTGGGCGACATCCCGGCGCAGGTCACCCTCGACCTTGAGGTTGTTGTCGATCCAGTTGCGGAGCCGGACCACTTCTTCATCGGTCAGGTCCCGAACGCGGGTCGAGACGTCGATGCCGGTTGCCTTGCAGACCTGTTCGGCGCTCGTCTCCCCGATGCCGTAGATGTAGGTCAGGGCGACCTCCAGCCGCTTCTCGCGCGGGATGTCGACTCCGGCGATCCGTGCCATGGGCTGGTGCTCTCCTAGCTTTGCTCAGCCGGACTTAACCTTGGCGCTGCTTGTGCCGAGGATTGCTGCAGATCACCATGACCCGGCCGTGCCGGCGGATGATCTTGCAGTGCTCACAGATTGGTTTGACGCTCGGTCGGACTTTCACGGTGGTTCCTCGGTGAATGGCTCGGGGCGGTGGTCAAAGGGGACTTGTGAGACCGTCGCCCGCTTACTTGTAGCGATAGGTGATGCGGCCTCGCTTGAGGTCGTAGGGGGTGATCTCCACCTGCACCCGGTCGCCGGGCAGGATGCGTATCCGGTGCATGCGCATCTTCCCCGAGCTGTGGGCCAGCACCTGATGCCCGTTCTCGAGCTCAACTTTGAACATGGCATTGGGCAGTGGCTCGACGACCGTGCCTTCCAGCACGATCGCGTCTTCCTTGGGGCTGGGCAGGTGTTCCTCCCGGTACAGATGGTCACGACAGGTCCGGCCTTGACGGTCCCCGCGCTCTGAAACGCGACGAAAGGGCTCGGGACCAATTAAGCAGTGTAGCACCCGGCCCGCCGCAGCCGGGCGGCGAGGGTGGGCGGGGCCCGGTTCGGTGGGGCGGGGCCCGGCTAGGGGCCGGTACGGTGGGCGGGGCCCGGTCAGGGGCCGGTCAGTCGGGCAGGGTGAGCACCTCCGGGCCGTCGTCGGTGATGCCGATGGTGTGCTCGAAATGGGCCGACAAGCTGCCGTCCGCGGTGACCACACTCCATCCGTCGGCGAGCAGCCTGGTCGCCGGCCCTCCGACATTGACCATGGGCTCGATGGCGAACACCATGCCGGCTTTCAACCGGGGCCCCGGTGTGCCCGGCCAGTAGTTGGGCACCTGAGGCTCCTCGTGCATCGCGGTGCCGATGGCGTGGCCGACGTACTCACGAACGATGGAAAACCCCGCGCCCTCGGCGACGGTCTGGACGGCGGCGCCGATGTCGTGGAGCCGGTTGCCCTCCTCCATCCGCCGAATCCCGGCCCACAGGCTCTCCTCGGTCACCCGGATCAACTTCTCGGCTTCCGCCCCGGCGTCCCCGATGGCCATGGTGAAGGCGGCGTCGCCGTGGTAGCCCTCGACGATTGCGCCGCAGTCGATCGAGAGGATGTCGCCCTCCTTCAACCGGTACGGGCCCGGGATGCCGTGGACGATCATGTCGTTGGGGGAAGTACAGATGACGGCCGGGAACCCGTGATAGCCGAGGAAGTTGGAACGCGCCCCTCGACGGGCGAGGACCTCGCGGGCGACCCGGTCGAGCTGGGCGGTGGTCACCCCGGCCCGGGCGGCCTCGCGGGTTC
>JBPYFF010000390.1:0-4527 GCA_051984455.1 Acidimicrobiales bacterium
GTATACAACGTGGCGAATATCCGGCCGCGAAGTTCGTCGCTCACCTCGCTCTGCAACATGCTGAACCCGAGCACGTACGCCGACCCCGTACACAGTCCAAAGCCGACGATGCACAAGCTCGTCATCCACAACCGCCACATGGAGGCAGCCGCGATGAGGCAGCCGGCGCCGCCGAACACCGACAACAAAAACACGTGGGCATGCGGGAGCCGCTTCTGGATCAGGCTCACTGCGAGGATCCCGAACGCGACGCCAACGCCGAAGGCCGTCAGCAGCACACCGAATCCTGAAGAGCCAGAGTGCAGCACCACATCGGAAAACACCGGGCCGAGAGGGACCACTGACGCCCCTCCCGCCAAACCGCACGCCAAGCCGATGATCACAGCTCGCACCACACCGTTGCTCCCGATGAAGCGGAAGCCGTCCCGCAGGTCACCGAACACTCGGGCGACGTCCACGCCGCCCGTCGCCTCCGACACCGCGGCCCGGCGGGGCAACGCCAGCGTTGACACAAATACCGCTGACAGGAAAAACGTTCCCACGTCAAACCACAGGGCCAGCGACTCCGGTGCCAGGTGCTGCACACCAAACGTGGCGCTGAACGACGTCGCCAGCCGGACCAGCCCGGCAAACACCGCCGACGAGATCGGAAACGTCCCGTATGCCGCCAACAGTGACAACGAGTTCGCGTTGGGGAGAAACGCCCTCTCGACCAGATTGGGCACTGACGCTTCCTTCGCCGACGACCACAGCAAGGTGAACAGCTCGAGCAAGAGCGAGGCGAGAATCAGGCCGGGCACGTCCTTCACGAACGGCAGCGTCAGCAGCACCAGGCCGCGGCCGATGTCGCAGCACACCATCGTCCGGCGACGGTCGAGCCGATCGGCCAGTACCCCGATGAACGAACCAAGGAAGAGACCGGGCACAACGCGCGCCGACAGCACCAGGCCGACGGCGGCGGCGGCGTTGCCGCCGCCAATGCGGGCCGCAATAGCGGTGACCGCGATCAGCCCGATCCAGTCGCCCAGCGACGAGACCACCTGGGCGATCCATAGCCGGAAGTATGAAGGAGACCCGAAGATTCGGGTCAGGGGCCCGCCTGCCTGACCGGCCCCTATGCCGTTGACGCCGTCGGCGCCTGCGCTGGCGAAGGCGGGATCCGCCACGGTGACAGAACCTATCGGCGAGAGACCGCAGCCATCGGGGATAGACGAGTCACGAGGGCGAGCCTACGCCCCCTTTTGGGCAACCTTCTTGCTGGCCTTCTTGGCAGGCGTGGCCTTCTTCGCGCGCGTGCCCGTGGCCTTCTTGGCAGGCGTGGCGGCTGCCTTCTTTGTACCTCGCGCCTTCCTGGCGGAAGGGCCGGCTGCCCGGCGCTCGGCCAGCAATTCCAGGGCCCGTTCGCGGGTCAGACCATCGACGGTGTCTCCCTTGCGGAGGGAGGCGTTGGTGGTCCCGTCCGTCACGTACGGGCCGAACCGCCCGTCCCGGAGGACGATGGGCTGTCCGCTATCGGGGTCGTCGCCTAGCGTCCGCAGCGGGGCTGCCGCCTGCTGGCCGCGGCGAACCTTGGGCTGGGCGAAAAGAGTCCGGGCCTCCTCCAGGGTCACGTCGAACAGTTGCGCCTCGGTCGCGAGTGAGCGCGAATCCTTTCCCTTCCTCAGGTAGGGGCCATATCTGCCGTTCTGGGCAATGATCTCCTGGCTGTCGCTCGGATCCACGCCGACAACGCGGGGCAAGGTCAGTAGCTGGAGCGCGTCATCGAGCGTCACCTTGTGCGGATCGTGATGGGAAAAGAGCGACGCCGTGCGGGGCTTGGCGCGCGCGACGTCTTCGCCGTCGCCCAGTTGCACATAGGGGCCGAACCGGCCGGCCCGGATCAAGACCGGCAGGCCCGTCGCGGGATCGGTGCCGACCACCCGGTCGGTGCTACCCGCGTGCAACAGCTCGTCGGCCTTGTCGACCGTCAGCTCGTCGGGCGGAAGATCCTCGGGGATCGACGCTCGCTCCTCCCCCTTCTGCACGTACGGCCCGTAGCGGCCGACGCGCACCACCACCCCATCGCCGATCGGGATCGAGTTGATCTCTCGCGCATCGATGTCGGCCAGTTGCTCTGACACGAGGGTGCGCAACCCCGTCGCGCCGTTGCCGAAATAGAAGCGGTGCAGGTACGGGACGGACTCCTCCTGCCCGTTGGCGATCTCGTCCAGCTCCTCTTCCATCGAGGCGGTGAAGCCATAGTCGACCAGCTGTGCGAAGTACTGCTCCAGCAAGCCCACGACGGCAAATGCGACCCATGACGGCACCAGCGCGCTGCCCCGCTTCCACACATAGCCGCGCGACTGGATGTTCTCGATGATGCTGGCGTAGGTAGAGGGACGGCCGACCCCCATCTCCTCGAGGGTCTTCACCAAAGAGGCTTCCGTGTAGCGAGCCGGTGCCTGCGTCGTATGGCTTTTCGCCTCCAGCCGCTCCGCTTCCAGCCGGTCGCCAACCACCAAAACCGGCAGCCGGATCTCCTGATCCTCGAGGGCGGCGTCCGGGTCGTCCGAGCCCTCGACATAGGCACGCAGAAAGCCGGGAAAGGAAATCGTCTTGCCACTCGTGGCGAACTCCGCGTCCTCGCCCGCACTCGACCTGCCGCCCAGCCGCACCTGCAGGCTCTGGCCGTGGGCGTCGGCCATCTGGGACGCGATCGTTCGCTTCCAGATCAGGTCATAGAGCCGGAGCATGTCGCCGCCGAGCCCCGACTCGTCCGGGGTGCGAAAGGTGTCGCTGGCGGGACGAATGGCCTCATGCGCCTCCTGGGCATTTTTGACCTTGTGGTCGTACCGGCGGGGCTTGGCTGGCACGTACTCCTTGCCGTAGAGCGTGCGGGCCTGAGCGCGGGCGGTCTCGAGCGCTTGCTCCGACAGCGTGGTCGAGTCCGTTCTCATGTAGGTGATGTAGCCCTGCTCGTAGAGGTCCTGGGCCACGCGCATGGTCCGGGCGGAGCTGAACCGCAACTTGCGGCCCGCCTCCTGCTGCAACGTCGAGGTCATGAACGGGGCATACGGCGAGCGGCGATACGGCCTCTCCTCGACCGAACGGACCTCGAAGGGAGAGTCCGCCAAGCGTTCGGCGAGCCCGACGGCCTGATCCTCATTGAGGACGACCACTTGTGAAGCCTTGAGCCGCCCGTCGTCGCCAAAGTCCTTGCCCGTCGCCACCCGCCGGCCATCGACCGCGACCAGAGTGGCGCCAAAAGGATCGTCCGCTGACGCTGTCCCAGCCGCCTTCCCCTTCCGGAACACCCCGTCGATGTCCCAATAGGACGCGGCCCGGAAACGTATGCGCGCTCGCTCCCGCTCGACCAGAAGCCGGGTGGCCACCGACTGCACCCGTCCGGCCGACAGGTTGCTCATCACCTTTTTCCACAGGACGGGCGAGACCTCGTAACCGTAAAGCCGGTCCAGGATGCGCCGCGCCTCCTGGGCGTCGACCAGGCGGCGATCGAGGTCACGCCATTCCCTCACCGCCTGTTCGATGGCCCGCCGGGTGATCTCGTGGAAGACCATGCGCTTGACCGGGACCTGAGGCGCCAGCACCTCGAGCAGGTGCCAGGCGATCGACTCGCCTTCCCGGTCCTCGTCGGTGGCCAGGTACAGCTCGCTGGCCCCCCTGACCAGGCCCTTCAGTTTCCTGACCTGGTCCTTCTTTCGCTTGGGCACCACGTAGAGCGGTTTGAAGTCGTTGTCGACGTCGACACCAAGGCGGGCCCAGGGCTCGCTCTTGTAGGCGGGGGGAATCTCGGCCGCCCCGCTGGGCAGGTCGCGAATATGTCCGATCGATGCTTCCACGACGTAGTCGCGTCCGAGGAAGCCGGCGATGGTCTTAGCCTTGGCAGGGGACTCAACGATGACGAGGGGTTTGGGCATGGCGGTGAGAAGACTGAGCGGTCGGGGCAGGAATGTCAATCCCGCCGCCCCTCCCTGGCTACCATAACGGCCGCCGTGCTGAACCCCACCCACTTGCTCAATGTGTTCGGCACGCTGGGGATTTTCGTCATCCTCTTTGCCGAGACGGGCCTGCTCATCGGGATCGTCCTGCCCGGTGATTCGTTGCTGTTCACCGCCGGGCTGCTGTCGTCCATCCACCGGCACGGCGACGTCCATCTCAATCTGTTCGCGGTGATGGGCGCGGCGTTGCTGGGCGCAATCCTGGGAGCGGAGACGGGCTACATCCTGGGCCGCAAGGTCGGTCCCCGGCTCTTCAACCGGCCAGACTCACGGTTCTTCAAGCAGCAGCACGTCGCCCGCACCCACGAGTACCTCGAGAAGTACGGGCCCGCCCGGGCGATCATGCTGGCCCGCTTCGTGCCGGTCGTCCGCACGCTCATGAACCCCCTCGCGGGCGCGGTCAACATGGATAGCGGGGTGTTCACCGCTGCCAACTTCGTCGGCGGCGTCCTATGGGCGATCGGAGTGACGCTTGCGGGCTACCTGCTCGGCAAGTCCATCCACAACGTCGCCCACTACATCCTGCCGA
>JBPYFF010000391.1:0-4893 GCA_051984455.1 Acidimicrobiales bacterium
AGCAACGACGGTTCGCTCGTTACCCCGGTGTCGTCGAACGGGCGGCCCAACTGGCAGAAGCGTGTGCCTTCGACCTCAAGCTGGTGGCTCCCAACTTGCCGCCTTTTCCCGCTCCACCCGGACACACTGAGATGAGCTGGCTCCGTCATCTCACCGAAGAAGGCGCCTTGCGAAGGTATGGGCCCCGGGCCCGTCCTAAGCACCCCAGGGCTTACTCCCAGATCGACTACGAGCTCAATCTGATCGAACAGCTGGGTTTCGCAGGCTACTTCCTCATCGTTTGGGACATCGTGCACTTCTGCACAGAACACGACATCTTTTGCCAGGGACGGGGTTCGGCTGCCAACTCGGCGGTGTGTTACGCCCTCGGCATCACCAATGCCGATGCGGTCGACCTCGGTCTGCTCTTCGAGCGCTTTCTGTCTCCTGAGAGGGATGGGCCGCCCGACATCGACGTGGACATCGAAAGCGATCGGCGAGAAGAAGCAATCCAGTACGTCTATCAGCGCTACGGGCGTGAACAAGCGGCCCAGGTTGCCAACGTCATCACCTACCGGGCCAAGTCGGCCGTCCGGGACATGGGAAAGGCGTTGGGCCATGCCCAGGGCCAGCTGGATGCCTGGTCCAAGCAGGTCGATGCCTGGGGACCGCTCAGCGCAACGACCGCCCAGCCCGACCACGACATCCCGCCCGCCATCCTCGACCTCGCTGCCGAGCTTCAGCACGCCCCCCGGCATCTCGGCATCCACTCGGGTGGCATGGTGCTCTGTGATCGCCCGGTGGTCGAGGTCTGCCCGGTCGAATGGGCCCGCATGGAGGATCGCAGTGTCCTGCAGTGGGACAAGGACGATTGCGCCGCAGCCGGGCTCGTCAAGTTCGACCTGCTCGGCCTCGGCATGCTCAGCGTGCTGCACTACACCGTCGACCACATCCGGGCATTCCACCGCGAGGACATCGACCTGGCCACCATTCCCCAGGAAGATGCCGTCTACCAGATGCTGTCGAAGGCGGACTCGGTCGGGATCTTTCAGGTCGAGAGCCGGGCCCAGATGGCCACGCTGCCCCGTCTCAAGCCGGCCACCTTTTACGACCTGGTAGTGGAAGTCGCCCTCATCCGGCCCGGCCCCATCCAGGGCGGCTCGGTTCATCCCTACATCCGCCGTCGCAACGGCCAGGAGCCAGTCACGTACCTGCACCCGCTGCTCGAGCGCAGCCTCAAGAAGACCCTCGGGGTGCCGTTGTTCCAGGAACAGCTCATGCAGATGGCGATCGATGTGGCGGGGTTCACCCCCGCGGAATCCGACCAGCTGCGCCAGGCCATGGGCTCCAAACGCAGCCTGGAGAGAATGGCCTCCCTCAAGAACCGCCTGTACGACGGGATGGCCAGGAACAATATTACCGGAGATGTAGCCGACCAGATTTATGACAAACTGGTGGCTTTTGCCAACTTCGGCTTTCCGGAAAGTCATTCGGTCAGCTTTGCCTATTTGGTCTATTCATCCGCGTGGATGAAGTTGCACTACCCGGCGGCGTTCACCGCCGGTCTGCTCGATGGGCAACCGATGGGATTCTGGTCTCCCCAGACGATCGTCGCCGATGCCCGCCGGCACGACGTGATCGTGCGCCGGCCCGATGTCAACGCCGGCAAGGTGGCCTCGTCACTCGAGCCCGATCCCGACAGCGCCGGCGGTGCCGCCGTCCGGCTCGGACTTGAATACGTCCGTCACGTCGGCCGAACCATGGCCGAACGGATCGTCGCCGGTCAGCCTTATGCCGGCATGGAGGAACTGGTCAGGCGAACCGGTGTGTCGACGGTCCAGATGGAAGCACTGGCGACCGCAGGCGCATTTGGCGGGGAAAACGCCGCCCGCAGCCGGCGCCAGGCCCTCTGGGCGGCAGGAGCCATTGCGCTGAATGGCGCTGACCTGGAGCATGCCAGGCCGTCAACCACATCGACCACCACGTCTACCCGGCAGGGAAGAGGTCGCCGCCGCAACCCGCCGCCGCCGCCGGCACCAGGTGAGGTGACCAACCGCGGCCAGCCCGAACCGGGGCCCGCCCGCCCTGCCCGGCCGCGCCACAGCCGGCTGCCGGGACTCGTCACCGGACAGGAAGCCCCACCCTTGCCGGAGATGACGCCAGTGGAAGTCAACCGGGCCGACCTGTGGGCGACGGGCATATCACCGGACAGCCACCCGATCGAGTTCGTCCGTCCCGCCCTTGAGGAACAAGGAGTCCTCACCGCCAGGGCGCTGGCAGCCGTGCCCACCGGTCGTCGGGTGGTGGTGGGAGGAGTCGTCACTCACCGCCAGCGTCCCGCGACCGCCCAGGGCATCATCTTCCTCAACCTCGAGGACGAGACCGGGCTCATCAACGTCGTCTGCTCCCGGGGCGCGTGGGCCCGCCATCGCCGGGTGGCCCGGGCGGAGTCAGCGTTGTTGATTCGCGGCACGGTCGAAAACGTCGAAGGGGTGATCAACCTGGTCGCCGAGCACCTCGAGCCTCTCCGGCTGGCCGTGTCCACAAGGTCACGAGATTTTCGCTAGCCGAGGCCGATTCCCCGGTCAACTGTGCGACGCGGCGTCCGGGTAATGCCTGTGAACGGCGGAATGGCATACCACGGGGTCAGGCGGAGCAAGCTCGGCGGCTTGGCTCCGTCCATCAAGATCGCCGTGCCCGGCGGAAGTTGGGCGACCGCTTCGACGGGAAGTCTCCGTTGCCGCCTGGTCGACGACGTCACCGTCGCACCCCGGCTGCCGACCAGCCATCGTCGCCTGCTCACCGAGCGGACCGGCACGTCGCCCTCACCCCCGAGCCGCGACACCAGTTCGAGGGTGCGGAGATCTCCGATGCCGGGCAGCACCACCTTGACCCCGAACAGGGAGAGAAAGCCGTCAGCCGCCTGGCCCCAGCGGACCCGAGCTTGAGAGAGGTCCTGGAAACACGCCAGCGTCACCAGGCCCTGGCTGCCCCCTTCGGCGATGATCGCGGGCAGATCCGGCAGGGGCGCGATGTTGGCTGCCTCGTCCAGCGCCAGGGTGACCGGTGCCCGGCCGGCTGGCGCCCGGGACGCCCGGTAGGCCTCGGCCCGAACCTGCTCGATGAGGCCAACGACCAGGGGCGCGGCCAGGGTCTGGTGGCGGGATGACGCGCACACGTACACCGTGTCGGTCGTCGACGGCAGGTCGGCCGGATCGAAGTTGGGCTCCCGGGTGACGGCCAGGGCCACCTCTGACCGGTAGGCCGCCAGGATGCCGGCCGCGGTCGACCAGATGCCCGACAGTTCCCGCCTGTCCGTCTCGGCCAGGCCGGTGAGGATGTCGGCCGCCACATTCGAGCCGGACCCCGAGCCCGACCCCGAGCCCGACCCTGAGCCGGCACCGAACAGCACCGCCAGGCCGGTGTCGAGATCGTGGCGGTTGACCCACCGGACGACCTGGTCGATGCCGCCATCGCTCAGGGCGGCGGCGTGGAGGAGAGGGGCAAGGAGCGCCTCTGCCCGCTCCGTCCAGTGGCTGCCTTCTGCCGGCCATCCCGGTGGCCGGGCGGCCGCACCCACCATGGCTCGGGCGGTGAGGAGCGCCGTCTCCCAGTTCCGGCAGGCCGGTACGGGGGACCATCGCAGCGCCGTGACGCCTGGTGGCAGCGGCGTGCTGCCAGACGGGTCGAACAGCCAGCACCGGCCCATGCTGGCCCTGGCCTCCCGGGTGGCCTCCAACACGTCGACCTTGGTCGACGTCGACACCACCGGCCCGGGCGCCGAGAGGACATTGGGAATGACCAGGGTGGTCGTCTTGCCGGACCGAGGCGGCCCGAGCACCAGCACCGCCTGCTGGGGTGGGGCGAAGGCGGCGCCCGCCGTCCCGGCACCCAGGTACAGAGGACTGCCGGCGGCAGCGATTCGAGCGCGGAGGAGCGCCAGGTCTTCCGCGGCTGCGGGCATCACTTCTCCCCTTGGCGTCGGCTGGCATCCGGGGAAGCGCTTCGTCACGATACTCAGCAGTGGTCGTTCGGAGTCACCTTTTCATCGACGGGCGGGTCCAGGGCGTGTTCTTCCGGGACTCGTGTGCCCGGGAGGCTCATCGGGCGGGGGTGACCGGCTGGATCCGCAACTGCCGGGACGGTCGGGTGGAAGCAGTCTTCGAGGGTGAGGCCGATGCGGTGGCGCGCATGATCGACTGGTGCCGTCACGGCCCGCCCCGCGCCGTCGTCACTTCGGTGGATATCAGCCACGAGTCACCCCAAGACGACCCGTACTTCCGAACCTATTGAGACGTATTGATCTGTCATGCTGACAAGCACCTATGCCTGAACGCCTGTCTGATGATGCCGTCGACGCCGCCCTCGTGACGCTCTCCTGGACCAGGGAGGGCGACGAGCTGGTGAAGCACGTAACCCGATCGGATTTCGTCGACGCGGTGCGATTTGTCGACGCGGTTGTGCCGGTGGCCGAAGAGGCAAATCATCACCCCGACATCGCCATCTCGTGGAACAAGGTCACTCTGCGGCTGTCCACCCACTCCGCCGGTGGGTTGACTCAGCTCGATCTCGACCTTGCCGCCAAGCTAGACCGGCTCAAGTGACGGCTGCGGGAGACGGCGCGACGACGGGCTGGACCGGCAGCCCGCACGACCGGTGGATCCTTGTCGCCAGGTCTTGCCGAAGCCAGCGTGACAACCCGGGTGGCAGGGTCGAAACGACAATCAGGTCGAAACGCTTTCCCGCGTCGAGCTGGTCCCGGACGGCCAGCAGCGGGTTGGCGTCGCCGACCTCGCCCTCCACCGTTCCGTGGATGCACCGGTACAGCTCCAGGGCCTGCTGGAGGCGTCGCTGTGCAATCGACCTGGCCTCGCCCTCAGTCCAGGTGAGCTGGTCTCTGGCTGGTGTCGCAGG
>JBPYFF010000392.1:0-4004 GCA_051984455.1 Acidimicrobiales bacterium
CGGAGATCGCCAGCACGGCAACCGTGATCAGGCCGAGCCGGGCGACGTAGCCGACGAGCGTGACCCCCATGAGAAGGCCGAGTGAGGTCCGGGCGGCCCAGGACAACAACGCGGCAGATAGCGCAAAGTTGAGGAGCACCAGAACGAGCGCATATGCGGCCGACAGGACCCCGTGAACACCCCACCCGAGCCCGGCCACGAGGAGCAATACGGGCGCGACGATCAACCCGCGGCGGGCCAGATCGATCGCTATTTGCCGCTCGACCGGGGGTCCGTCGGCTCGAGTCGCCAGCTGCGATGTCACCGGCTCGTCCTAGCTTTCAGGTCCGCGGCCTGAACCGGGAAGGTCAGGCCTGCCCCAGGGCGCCCTCGCTTCGTGCGCACGCATGCTCGCGTCGTAGCTATACCAGACCTTCACGAACATCCCCACGACGCAGAGCAGCGCGAAGATAATCGTGAATACCGGCACCGTCCCGATCGCCCGGTCGAGGAGGTACCCGAGCACGCCGAAGATGGCGGGCGTGACCGCAAACTCGAACGCGAGGGCGAGTCCGTCCCCGAACCCGTTGTAAAGGTCGCGTCTATGGTTCTCGTCCACGTCGTCCTTGGGGCGGGAGGCTGGCACCGATGGCGCAACCTTAGCTTGTGAAGGCTTTCTCAATCTAGGAAAGCGCCTTCGTATCCGCAAATCGTCTCGCCCCGCCCGTCGCTCCTTTCACGCTCGTTGGTGCCCCCCAGTCTGGTGGCCGCGGCGCGCTGTGGCGACTACCTGTCAGGTAGGCAAAACTCACTCGCCCCGGCCAGGTCCGACGGGAATTCCCTGCTGGGGGGCACCATTTCCCCCACTGTTGCCGGTTGAGGTGACGCCATTTGGCCGGACCGTCGGAACCCCGGGCGGCAGGCTACGGCCGCCGGCACCTCGCCCCGGCCCCGTCCCGCCGGGGCCTCCGCCGCCCCGACCGCCGCCACCGCCGCCCCCGCCCTCCGGGCCGCCGTTGTTCGGAGCTGGAACCCGGCGACCGGAGGGAGCGAAGAGGGTGTACAGACCAACACCCAGGGCGAGGATTGCCACGGGGATAAGGGCACTGCCGTGCTTGGTAAACGTCGGATACAACACCAGTCCGGACAGAAGCGCGGTCCACACCCACAGGATGAGAACGGAGCGCCGTTGTCCGTGGCCGAGTCGCATCAGGCGATGATGCAGGTGATCCTTGTCGGCCCGCGCCGGGCTTCCGCGGCGGCCGGCCCGGCGAACGATGGCGAAAGCGGTGTCCAGCATCGGGATGCCAAGGATGAAGAACGGGATGAAGATGGGCGCGAAGGTGAAATACGTGCGGCCGTTGAAGGCGTCGTCAGTCTGGCCGACGACGGAGAGCGTCGATGCGGCCATCAACAGCCCGAGCAGCATGGCTCCCGCGTCCCCCATGAAGATGCGGGCGGGGTGGAAGTTGTGGGGGAGGAACCCGAGGCAGAGCCCGAGGCAGATAGCAGCCACCAACGGGCCCGAATTGTCGGCCGTGATGTTGCCGTTCTTGAGCAGCTGGTGGCTGTAGAGGAAGAAGCCACCCGCGGCGATCGCCACGATGCCCGCGGCCAGCCCGTCCAGGCCGTCGATCAGGTTGATGGCGTTGGCCATACCGACGACCCAGAGGACGGTCATCAACGGCGCCAGGTCGGGCGAGAGCCCAATGAATCCCACGAACGGCACCTTGAAGAACAGCATGGTGAGCCCGGAGAAGTACAGGATGGTGCCTGCCAGCACCTGACCGGACGTCTTGGCCGGGGCCGACATCTCCCGTAAGTCGTCGACCAGACCGACGGCCACGATGACGGCGGCACCGAGGACGACACCGAGCGGCTCAGAGTTGCCACGGAAGACGGTATGGAACTGCTTCAGCTGCGACGCCACGACGATGGCGGCAAGAAAGGCGAGGAACATGGCGGCCCCTCCCGCCGTCGGGGTCGGCCGCTCATGGACCCTGCGGTCGTCCGGCATGACGACGAGGGAAAACTTCACTGCCAGACGGCGGGCGACAAAGGTGAGGAGCCACGTCCCCCCGGCGGCGACCGCCAGGACGATGATGTAGCCCCTATAGGAAGTAATGGGGCCCTCCTCTCCCGATAGGTAGCGGGTTCAAGGGTAGGGTGTGAACTTCGAGCAGAGAGTGGCGACGTCCTCCCGGACGGCAAGTCGTTCCGCCTCATCGCCCGGGGTGCTCAGCACCCGGTGAATGAGGGCGGCGATCTCCCTCATCTCGCCCTGGCCCATCCCGGCCGTGGTCATCGCGGCCGAGCCGAGCCGCAAGCCGCTGGTGACGAACGGTGACCGCGGGTCACCGGGGATCTGGTTCTTGTTGCAGGTGATACCGGCCCGGTCCAGCGCCTCCTGGGCCGCCTTGCCGGTCAATTCGGGATCGAACGGCCGGAGGTCAACCAGCATCAGGTGATTGTCCGTACCGCCGGACACCATCCGGAAGCCTTCGGCCGTCAGTGCCTCGGCCAGGGCCCGCGCGTTGGCGACCACGTCGGCCGCGTACTGCTTGAACTCCGGTTGGCCGGCCTCCCAGAAGGCCACCGCCTTGGCGGCAATGACATGCTCGAGGGGCCCGCCCTGGAGGCCAGGGAACACCGCCTTGTCGATCGCCGGACCGAGATCGGCGCGGCAAAGGATGCATGCGCCCCGAGGTCCCCGCAGCGTCTTGTGAGTGGTGAAGGTGACGACATCGGCAATGCCAACCGGGCTCGGGTGGACGCCGCCGACGATCAGGCCGGCCACATGGGCCGCGTCGAACAAGAACAACGCCCCCACGTCGTCCGCGATTCGCCGAATCGGGTCGGGATCGATGACGCGGGGGTAGGCAGTTGCTCCCGCCACGATGAGCTTCGGGTGGTGCTCGGCCGCCAGCGCCGCCAGCTGATCGAAGTCAATCCGTTCATCGCTCTCCGTCACGCCGTAGGAGACGAAGTGATAGGTCCGGCCGCTGAAGTTCACCGGCGATCCGTGGGTCAGATGACCACCCTGGTCGAGTCGCATGCCGAGGACCGTGTCGCCGGGGTCGAGCAATGCCTGATAGGCGGCCTGGTTGGCGGTGGCTCCGGCGTGGGGCTGCACGTTGGCGTACTCGGCGCCAAACAGCCGGCAGGCCCGGCTGCGAGCGAGGTCCTCGACCTCGTCGATGATCTGGTTGCCGCCGTAGTAGCGCTTTCCGGGATAACCCTCGGAGTACTTGTTGGTCAGGACCGAGCCGGTTGCCTCCATGACCTCTCGGGAGGTGAAGTTCTCGGATGCGATCAGCTGGAGAGTGGTGTTCTGCCGCTCGAGCTCACGGTCGATGATGGCGAACAACTCCTGGTCCCGGGCCACAGCCCGAGTGTACGGCCCGGCGGAGGGCCGGGAGCGCGCGTTGGTCGGTTACCCGGCGGCCGTCTCGGCCAGCTCCGGCCACGGCAATTGCCCCTCTCGCAGGAGTCGGGGCTCCTGGCCGGTGCAGTCGACCACGGTCGACGCTGTCCCGTCGCAAACACCGGCATCAAGGATCAAGGCGACCCCCGCACCAAAGGCGGACGCCAGTTCCGGCGCGCTGGTTGCGGGTGGATCGCCGTGACGGTTGGCGCTGGTCGTCGCGAGCGGGCCGACCGCCTCGCAGAGGGCCAGCGGCACCGGGTGGCCCGGACAGCGCAGGCCGACGGTGGCATCGTCGTCGCCCAGGTCGGCGTTGAGATCGGGCCGGCGGGGCAACACCAGGGTGAGCGGACCTGGCCAGTACCGGGCCATCAACCGGCGTGCTGCTGGCGGAACTCCGATGGTCAGGCTCAGGGCGTCATCTTCACCGGCCACAAGTACCGGGAGCTCGACCGTCCTGGGCCGGCGTTTCAAGGCGAAAAGCCGGTCACTCGCGCCGGTGTGGAAGGGGTCGGCCGCCAGCCCGTAAACGGTGTCAGTCGGGACACCGACAATGTCGCCGGCCGTGAGCGCCTCGGCCGCCTGCTTGACCGCAATCGAG
>JBPYFF010000393.1:0-4432 GCA_051984455.1 Acidimicrobiales bacterium
CGCGTCCCAATCGGTGAAGATGCTCACCCAGCTCGAAGTGTGCCGCCGCGGCGGCGGCGTCGGTGGATCGGGGTTGGGACCGGGCGACGACGTCGGCGGGAGACAGGGCGTATCGGCTGGCCGAGCCGTGCTCGACCCAGTCGAGGACCATGGCCAGGTACCCCTCAGGGTCGGTCTGGATCTTCTTGACCTCCACCATGATGTCGGCCAGGTCCGGCGGCAGCGTGCTCACATCGAGCGAGCGAAAGCTCTCCATGACCGGGTTGCGCCCGGGAAAGGCCGGCTCGGCCGGCCTCACGATGATCCCGTGCTCATCGATCCACACCCCGTTGGGCACGTTCACGACACCGAACAGCTCGTCGACGACATGGCCTTCGTCGATCAGGGAAGGGTGCTCGGCGTGGGCGGCGTCGACGAACTCTTGCGCCGCCGACGGTCCTTCGATGTCGAGCGCGACGGTGACGATCTCCAGTCCCCGGGGATGGAGCTCAGTGCGCAGCTCCTGCCACACGGGCAGGTCGAAGCGACAACCTCACCACGACGCCCATGCGACAAGGAGCACTTTCTGGCCACGGAGGGACGACAGGTTGAACAGCTCACCGGTTCGTAGGTCCGGCAGCTGCAGTTCTGGCGCAACCGCCGTGGCCAGGGCGTGCCCGGTGACCCCTGCCGACGGGCCGAGGGCCCACATGCTCTCGGCCTCGTCATGGACCAGGGGCATCCCGAGCTGGTCGGCCATGACGTTCACGTCGACCTGCCCTTTGCTGACCGCCCCCGTCGGGAGCGGGACGCAGACATCACCCCGGCAGGCGCCCTCGGGCTTGAGCTCCCACCCGGTTTGGGAGGAGAAGTCAGAAACCGATGGCGTGAGGGTCTCGAGCAGCATGGCGAAGACGCTAGTCAGGTCTACGCTGAGCAGTCGTGGCCGATCGCTTCACGGGGTTCCCAAAAGAGAGCATCCGGTTCCTTGACGAGCTGGAGGTCAACAACAACCGGGATTGGTTTCTCGCCCACAAGGCGACGTACGAGAAAGCGTGCCGGGAGCCGATGGAGGCGCTGCTGGCCGAGCTCGAGCCGAAGTACGGCCCGGGCAAGTTGTTCAGAATCAATCGGGACATCCGGTTCTCTCCTGACAAGTCGCCATACAAGACCCACCTTGGTGCGGTCATCGGCCGGCACGCCTACGTCTCCCTCTCGCCTGACTCCTTCTTCGTCGGAGGGGGTGGGCACATGCTGGAAGGAAGCACCCTGAGTCAATTTCGCGAGGCGGTCGCGGCTGACAAATCGGGCCGTGAGCTGGAGCGAGTTGTCGCCGGGCTGGAAAAGCGTGGCTACGACGTCAGCGGAGAGGTCCTCAGGTCAGCACCCAGGGGATATAGCAATGATCACCCTCGTATTCGGTTGCTTCGCCACAAGGGCGTGACGATGGGGAAGCAGTTCCCACCGACCGCAGCCTGGTTGTCCACCCGAAAAGCCCTCGACAGGATTACCGCGGTGCTGGAGGATGGCGGGGAGCTCTTTGACTGGTTCGACCGGTACACCAGCTAGCGAAGGTGTTGCGAGAAGAACACGAGCGTCCGGTTCCATGCGTCGGTAGCCGCCGGCTCGTCGAAGCTGCCTGAACCATCACGCATAAAGCCGTGCCCGGCACGGGGATAGACCACCGTCTCGGGATGGTGGGCGACGACAGCTTCGATCTGGGCGGGCGGGATGTACTCATCGCTGTCGCCGAAGAAGAGAAGAGTTGGGCAAGCGGGCTGGCCGAGCTCCGCTGAGATCCGGGCGCCGTAGAACCCAACCGCGGCGTCGAAAGCCGACCCCGAGACGGCGGCGCGGTACGTCCACAGCCCGCCCATGCAAAAGCCCGTCACGCCCACCGAGCTGGCGCCCATGGCGCGGGGTTGGTCAGCCGCCGATGCGATGTCGCCCAGCGTTCGGTCGCGGTCGAGGCCGCCCATAAGGGTGGCGAAGCCGGCTGCCTCGGTGCCCCCGGCTCGGAAGAAGAGGTCGGGAGCGATCGTCGCATACCCCTGACCGGCAAAGCGCTGGCAGATGCGCAGGAGTTGCGCGCTTATTCCGTTGCCCTCGTGGATGGCCACCAGGCCAGGCCACGGCGGCTCGGCCGCCGGCCGAGCGAAGAAGTAGGGGAGCGCGATCTCCGTCACGGCCCGATCCTGCCACCCGGTACGTTGGGCCACATGTCCGAGGGCGCGGTACGGGTTGATCCACCGTTTATCACCGACGAACGAACGCTGCTGACGGCCTTTCTCGACTACCACCGCGCCACCCTGATGCAGAAGTGCGAGGGGTTGAGCGCCGCCCAGCTGTCCGAGCTGGCAGTCCCACCCTCGGAGCTCTCCTTGCTCGGCCTCGTTCGCCACATGGTCGAGGTCGAGCGGAGCTGGTTTCGCCGAACCCTCGCGGCCGAGGACGCACCACCGCTGTACTACTCAGATGCCGATCCCGACGGCGACTTTCACCTGCCGGCTGACGTGAACGCCGGCGCTTGCTTCGCCAGCCTTCGCAACGAGTGGGACCATTCTCGGCAGCTCGCCGCCCGGCGCTCGCTCGACGAGCGTGCGCAGCGGGCCCGGGACCCCGTGTCCCTCCGATGGATTCTCATTCACATGATCGAGGAGTACGCCCGCCACAACGGCCACGCCGATCTGCTGCGAGAAAGGATCGACGGGGCGAAAGGCGAATGACGCCCTGAGCGAGCTTCGCTGTGACGTGGTGGTCGTCGGCGCCGGTTTGATCGGCCTCGCGACTGCCTACCGGCTGCTCGAGTCGCGCCCGTCGTTGCGACTGGTGGTCCTCGAAAAGGAGGACACCGTCGGCCGGCACCAGAGCAGCCACAACTCGGGGGTGCTCCACGCCGGCGTGTACTACCAGCCCGGGTCCCTCAAAGCCCGCTTGTGCCGTTCCGGCAAAGCGGCCCTGGAGGCGTTCGCGGTCGAGCACGGCATCAGCTTCGACCCTTGCGGAAAACTCATCGTGGCCCTCGACTCCGGTGAGCTGCCCCGGCTTCAGGCATTGTTCGACCGGGCCGTGGCCAATGGGGTGCCGGACGTGACCCTGGTTGGGCCGGCCGAGATGAGAGACATCGAGCCGCACGTCGCCGGCATCGCGGCCCTGGCTGTCCCCGACGCCGGCATCATCGACTTCGCCCTGGTCACCCGGGAATACGCCGACGAGGTTTCCCGCCGCGGAGGGGAGGTGCGGGTCGGGTGGACGGCGACCCACGTGGCCGATGTAGGGAGCCAAGCCGTCGTCGTCACCGATCGGGAGGAGATGGGCGCGGCCGCGGTGGTGACCTGCGCCGGCTTGCAGGCCGATCGCTTCGGCGACCACGCCGGGCCCCGGATCGTCCCCTTCCGGGGCGACTACTACACGCTGGCTCCGGACGCCCGGCACCTGGTGCGGGGGTTGATCTATCCGGTGCCCGATCCGGAGTTGCCGTTTCTCGGGGTCCACTTCACCCGGCGGGTCGACGGCGAGGTGTGGGCCGGGCCCAATGCCGTGCTGGCCTTCGCCCGGGAGGGCTATCATCGCCGCTCGTTCCGACCGGATCAGCTGGCGGAAACGGTTGCCTACCGGGGGTTTCGACGGCTGGCCAGAAGGTACTGGCGGACGGGAGTGGTGGAGCTGTGGCGAGACGTCAGCAAGCCGGCCTTCCTTCGCCAGCTTCAGCGGTACGTGCCCGAACTCGAGGCCGAACGGTTGGCCCCGGGGCCGTCAGGGGTAAGGGCTCAGGCCGTGGCGCCCGACGGAACTCTGCTCGACGATTTCTGCCTCCTGGAAACCAGCCGGACGGTCCACGTCCGCAATGCCCCTTCTCCGGCCGCGACGGCGTCGCTCGCGATCGGTCACCACATCGCAGAGCGGGTGCTGCGAAAATTGGATCGATAAATCCGTTACACAGGCGCAAAGCGTAATTACCCGGTAACCCCGCACCGATTGAGGAGGTCACGATGCATGCTGCTCGCTCCCGTCGAACGATGTTCTCCACTGCCGGCATCGTGGGGGTGGCGATCGTCCTCGCGGCCTGCGGCAGTAGCGCCAAAAAAACCTCCACTGGCGCGTCGGCGACCACCGCAACTTCGTCGGCCAGCAGCACGGCGGCCCCCTCGTCGAACTCCGGCGCCATATCCACAGCCAGCAGCTCCAAAGGCGAGATCCTGGTCGACGCCAAGGGCAAATCGCTGTACGTCTTCGATAAGGACACCAGTGGCACGATCGCCTGTACAACCGGCTGCGTGGCAATATGGCCACCGCTCGTGGTGCCCAACGGAACCTCGGCGCCCACCGGGGTCATGAACGTGACGGCCACGCTCGGAACCGTCATGCGGCCTGACGGGACGACCCAGCTGACGTCGGACGGCCGCCCTCTGTACACCTTCTCGGGTGACTCCGCCGCCGGCCAGGTCAACGG
>JBPYFF010000394.1:0-7064 GCA_051984455.1 Acidimicrobiales bacterium
CAGCCGCCTCCCGTCACGACATCGAGTCCGCCGCTGCCGCCATCGGCGCCGACGAGTTCATCCTCTCCCTTCCCGGCGGCTACGACACCGATGTCCGCAAACGCGGTGGCCGCTTGTCGGCCGGGCAGCGGCAGCTGGTCAGCTTCGCACGCGCCTTCCTCGCCGACCCGCGGGTGCTCATCCTTGACGAGGCCACGTCCTCGCTCGACCTGCCGAGTGAGCGCCTGGTCCAGCGAGCGCTGCGGACGCTGCTCGCCGACCGGACCGCAGTGATCATCGCCCACCGGCTGTCGACCGTGGAGATCGCCGATCGGGTCATCGTGGTCAGTGACGGCCGGATCATCGAGGACGGGAATCCGGCCGAACTGGTCGGGCGCGGGGGCCGGTACCACGACCTTCAGCAGGCGTGGCTCGACTCGCTCGTCTAACGCGGGATGTCCGGTGGTCCCACGAACGCCCGCAGGAGACCGTCGACCCCGGCGCCGTGCAGGGTCATGCCACCGTCGACCACCAGGTTCTGCCCCGTGATGAACCGGGCCAGGTCGGAACACAGAAACACGACGACATCCGCGATGTCCTCTGGTTCCCCGATCCGGCCGGCCGGCGTCTTGTCGACGAAGGACCGGACCTGCTCGGGGAAGTGGTCGAGCAGGGGCGAGGTCAGACCGGTCCTGATCATCCCGGGCGAGACGGCGTTGACCCGGATCGTCGGGGCGTATTCCAGGGCGGCGGTGGCGGTGAGGGCGGCGACGCCGGCCTTCGACGCGGCATACGGGGCCTCTCCCGCCGACGGCCGGGTACCGCTGATCGAGGCGGTGCTGACGATGCTCCCGCCGCCTCCGGCCAGCAGCAACGGGGCGGCGGCCCGGATGCCATGCCACACGCCGGTGAGGTTGACCCGCACCAGCCGCTCCCACTCATCCGGCGGGTAGCCGTGGCTGTACGCCATGCTGCCGGTGCCGGCGTTGTTGTACACGATGCTGAGCCCGTCGAGCTGGCCGGCCGCGTCGTGGACCACGGCTTCGAGGGCAGCGGCATCAGTGACGTCGACCTCGTAGGCGATGCCTCCGATCTCCTTGGCCACCTGCCGGGCGGCCTCGCCGTCGACGTCGGCGACCGCCACGGCCGCGCCCTCTTCGACCATGCGCCTGGCGGTCGCTCGTCCGATGCCCGATCCACCGCCGGTCACAACCGCTCGATGACCCGCCAGCAATGGCATGGCGAAACCTTAGAAGTCGGTGGCGCGGAACGTCACTGCGACACCGGGTTGAGCTGTGCGGCATACGCCGGGCACAACTGCTTGACCGCGGCGGAAATGACGGCGCCCAGGTCCTGCGGAGGCAGGTTCTGTCCGCCGCTCAACTCCATGCGGTCGGCGATCTGCTGTGTGCTGGCCTTGGCCCGGAACCCGTCGCAGACGACGTTGCCCAGCTTGACCAACTTGCTGTCGCTCAGGTACTGCCCGATGTCGCCGGCGTCCAGGTGGACGTTGTCGATGTAGTGCTGCTGGGTGACCCGTTGGGCCGCGCTGGGATGGGTGGCCGAGCAGGCGGCGAGCACCAGGGTCGTCGCGACCAGCCATTTCCACACCCTGCGTAGCATGCCACCGCTGTGGCCCGCCCAACCGCCGCGTTGCTCCTCGTCGCCCTTTTCGCCGCGTGCGGGAGCAGCACCACGCCCGCCGCCCGGACCCCCGCCGTGCCCCCGGCCGCTTCCGGCTCGACCTCGCCGCAGCCTCCGGCGACCGGGTCGACCCTTGCACCCCCGACCACCGCCATTTGCGGCCGGGCGTCGGCCCCGCCCCCCGCCTACCAGCACGTGGTGTGGATCTGGATGGAGAACCACCGCTGGGACCAGGTGCTGGGTGACCCGGGCGCGGCCCCGTATGAAACGGCGCTGGCGACGGAGTGCGGCACCGCCACGCACTACGCCAGCGTGGGCAGCCCGTCGCTGCCCAACTACCTCGGCGCGACGTCGGGCTCGACCCACGGCATCAGCGACGACGACGACCCCTCCTCGCACCCTCTCACCACCGACAACCTCTTTCGCCAGGTCAGGGCGGCCGGAGGGACGGAGCGCTCCTACGAGGAGGCGATGGCGTCGCCGTGCCAGCGGTCATCGGCCGGCCGGTACGCCGTCAGGCACAATCCCGCTCCCTATTACGTCGGGGCGGATGACCGGGCCGCCTGCCAATCGGACGACCTGCCATTCACCGCCCTCGCCGCCGACCTGGCCGCCGGCCGGCTACCGACCTTCACCTTCGTGACGCCCGACCTTTGCCACGACACCCACGACTGCGGTGTCAGTACCGGCGACGCCTGGCTGGCCGGGGAGCTCCCAACAATCCTCGGCAGCCCGGCCTATCGCACCAGCACGACCGTGGTGTTCGTCATCTGGGACGAGTACACACCGATGCCGAGCGTGGTCATTGCACCGTCGGTTCGCCCCGGCACGGTGGTCAGCATGCCGGTCAACCACTTCGCCCTGCTGCGCACGACCGAAGAGCTCCTGGGTCTCCCGGCCTTTCTCGGATCCGCGGCCTCTGCTCCCAGCCTGCGGTCCGCCTTCGGGATTTGAGAAGCGTGCGAACGGGACCGGTTTACGACGCCAGCGCGGCGGGGAGCGCGGTCGACGTGATGATCGAGAGGTGCTGGGTCGGCCGGGTCAGGGCGACGTACAGCAGCCGCAATCCCCGTTCCACCGTCTCCAGCTCCGCCGCGATGGAAGCCGGCTCGACCACGACGACCGCATCAAACTCGAGTCCTTTGGCGCCGGTGGCCGGCACCACCGTCACCGGCCGGCTCAGCCCATCGCGCTCGGCCCGGCCGGCATCGACGCCGGCCGCGGTCACCTCGCCCGAGACCGCTTCCGCGAGGCTGGCCGGCACGATGACCGCGACGGTCGCATACGCCGCTGCCAGGCGATGGACTTCTGCGCTCACGGCACGGAGGAGCCCGTCCGGCGGAGCGACGATCCTCACCGGATTGGTTCGACCTGGCCTGACGGCTTCGGTCGGCGCAACCTGCGGAGCCGCGACGGGCAGCAACCGGCTCGCCAGGGTGAGCACCTGGCTGGGAGAGCGATACCCGTGCCGTAGTTCGACGATGCGGGTACCACCTTCCCGCGGCAGCCACTTGACGAGCTGACGCCACTCTTCGTGGGCCCACACCCCGATGCCCTGGGCCAGGTCACCGAGCAGGGTCATCGATCCGGCCGGGCAGCGGCGGGCCAGCATCCGGAGTTGCATGGGCGACAGATCCTGTGCCTCGTCCGCAATGACGTGGCCGTAGGTGCGGGACTGGCCGGTGACCAGGTCCTTTGCCTCGTCGACGAGTGGCCCATCGGCCGTCGCCCAGGCTCGGCCACGGCGGCGAAGCAGCAGGCGCTGTTCGTCGAGGGAGAGGATCCCATCGGCCGCGTCAGCCAGCCGGCGCCGGTTGGAGAGCAGGTCGGCCACCAGGCTCGGGGGCGACACGGAAGGCCAGCGGCGATCCAGAGCCTCCCGGAGTGCCCGCTGCCGCCGCAACTCCCGGCCGAGCCCGGACCCATCCGGAGGAAGCCCGGCCGCGTCGACGTAGCGGGCCGTCAGGGCCGCGACCAGCTGATCCCGCAGCACGTCCCGGCCCCGTGCGTAGGGGAGTCGCCGTTGCGCCGTGGATGCCATCAGGGCGTTCACCTCATCGGCGGGAATGGCGATGCGCCGCAACCCGATGGTCACCTCGAGATCAGTGGGGTCGACGTGCCGTCGGGCCGCGATCGCCCGGGCCAGCACCGCCGCCATGCGGCCATCCCCTTTGAGTTTCTCCACGCCGGCCGGTTCGGGATCCCCGGCCGTGGCCGTCTCCGGCACCAGGTCGGCAAGGGTCGTCTGGATGACGGCGTGTTCCCCGAGCGATGGGAGGACCTGGGCGATGTAGCGAAGAAAGGTCCGGTTGGGCCCGACGACCAGCACGTTGGCCCGGATCATCGCCTCGTTGCCGTAGAGCAGGAAGGCGGCCCGGTGCAGACCCACGGCGGTCTTGCCGGAGCCAGGTCCGCCCTGAACGACGAGGATCCCGCCCGCCGGTGCCCGGATGACCTCGTCCTGCTCGGGCTGGATGGTGGCGACGATGTCCAGCATCTCCCCGCTGCGGGCCCGCTCCAGTTCGACCAGCAACGCTTCCCTGCCCCGCACCCCGAGTTCCTCGCGCGAGGGCGGGGCGATGTCGGTCCCGAACCGGTCGTCCCCGATCGAAAGCAGGGTGCGCCCGTCGACGATGAACTGACGACGGCGGGAGAGACCCATGGGGTCCTTCCAGCTGGCCCGGTAGAAGGGAAGCGCGATCGGCGCCCGCCACTCGAGCACGACCGGCTCCCCTTCCTCGTCTTCCACGTGGCGGCGGCCGATATACCAGGTTGCGCCCTCCTCCTCGTCGATTCGGCCGAAACAGAGCGCCCGGGGGTTATCCGCCAGCGCCCGGACCCGCCGGGCGAGGGCCCAGTCGAGATCGAGATCCACCCCCTTCATCGACGCGAGCAGTTCATCCGCCCGCACCCGCATGCGTTGCAGCTGGACGTAGGCGCGGTCGATGTACGCCTGTTCGTCGTTGAGGTCGGGCGCGGCCATCAGAGCTCCAGGGCGCGGCGGGCCAATGACTGTACCGTGTGCTGGGGAACGCCTTCACGGATTTTGCCGTGACGCGTGATGGGCTGCCCCCGCTAGGGTGACGCGGGCGTGGTGAGCGATGCGCGCCCGGGAAACAAACGGCTTTCACTTCGGCTCCCGCGAGTTCGCCGGCTGGCCACAGGGGCGGCGGCGTTCTGGGTCGGCACCGTCGCCTACACCCTCTCCACCGTCATCATCATTGCGGTGGTCGGCCGCGGCAGCGGCCAGGGAGGGTTCGAAGGACTGACCGCCGTCCTCGCGCTGCTGTCGGTGGGCTCCGTCGTGCCCGTGGCGGTGATGCTCCGCACCGCGGCCGTCGTCGCCGATGGCGAGGCCGTTCCCCGCCTGTCACCCTGGCTGCTCTGGGGGTTCGTGGTGGCCGGGTTGGCACTGGCGCCGCTGAGCGGTGCCGTGCTCCACGTGCCCGCGGCCGCCATTCCGCTGATGGTGCTCCAGCTGCTGATCGCCCTCCCGCTCGCCAACCGCCGGGGCGTTCTCCTCGCCGCCCGCCACTTTTCCGATCTGGGCATCAATCTCTCGCTGGAGGCGGCGGTCCGCATCGTGCTCGCCAGCTTGCTCGGGCTGACGCTCGGCGTCACCGGTGTGGCGGTTGGCTGTTGCCTGGGCACCGTCGTCGCCATCGTCCTCCTGCCCAACCGATCGGTCGGCGCGCTCACGACCGGCCGGCCGGTGACGTCGCTGTTGCACACCTCGCTGGCGCTGGTCCTGGTGAGTCTGTTCGTCCAGCTCGACGTACTGCTCGCCCCGAGCGGCCTGTCGACCGCGGCAGCCAAGCGATTCGACGTGGCCGCCATCCCCTCGAAGGGTGTCTACCTCGTGTTGCTGGCGGCCGGGCCAATCGTCTTTCCCTTCGTCCGCCAGAGCGGCCGGCGCCGCCTCGTCGGGCTCGCCACTGCCGGCACCGTCGCCATCGGGTGCGTCGCGACCGCCGTGCTGGTCGCGGCCCGGCCCCTCATCGGCAAGACCCTCGGCCAAGCGGCACCGAGCGCCAGCCTGCTGTGGACTCTCGGTGCGGCCATGGCGCTCGGGGGTGGGACCGCCGTGTTGATGAACGCCGCCGTCGCTCGAGGCATCGAACGGCCCTGGCCGGCGGTGGCGCTGGCGATCCTGGCACTGATCGCGTACTCCCGTTCACGCCCCGGCCCGGTGTCCTTTGCCGTCGCCGTCCTGCTGGCTCAGGCCGCGGCTGTCGGCCTCAGCGCGGTTGCCACGCTCCACTGGGTACCGTTGCCGCACCGCAGAAAGTCCCCGGTCAGCCTGGCGACCGATCCCCCGGCCCCACCGGAGCCGTAGCCGGCAGGCCCGGACGGAGGGTGGGCGAGCTCAGACCGCCCCGGTTGCTACCGAGCCCGGTATCCCCGTTCCACGACCAGAAAAATGTGAACCAGCTCGTCGATCAGCTCGTCAATCGACGCCATAGAGGTACCGGTGCAGTGGGCAACGAGCAACTCGTTCATGGCCCCGACGAGAGCGGTCGATGCCAGCGTGAAGTCCCGGCTGGGGAGAAGACCCTTGCCGGCAAGAAGCTCGCATTGCGACCGGATGAATTCGGCATATCTCCCGTGGGTCCTGCGCCAGTTCTCATTGGTAGCACCGCTCGCCGGCGATTCGACGAGAACGATTCGCGCTCGACGAGGATCGGCGAGCATCTGGGTGATGAACGTCGCCACCACTGCCCGGGTACGGGCCTCGGCGTCATCCGGTGCCTGTTCCACCGCCGATTGAATGGCGGCGAACGTCATCCGGTCAATCTCCTCGCATAGAGCGGAGAGCACGTCCTCTCGACTCTTGAATTCCTCGTAGAAGTGCCGGGTTGTCACCCCGGCCCTGGCACAGAGCCGCTCGATGGAGGTGGCGGCGTAGCCGTCGGCCGCGAAGAGGTCGGCGGCCGCCTCGAGCAATCGAGCCCGCCGCTCACGTCGCCGCTCATCTGCCGACAACCCCCGGTAGCGGCGGGCCGGATTGAGGACCGCCTCCGTCACAGGCCGGGACGATAGATCCGACACGCCTTCTTGTCAAAAGCACGCTTTTCGCATGCGGGAGGTCACGCCGTCTTTGGCGACGCGGCCTGCCTCTGCAGCCAGTCATCAATGAGGGACCGGGCAATGCTCAGCTTCGGAGGAATGCGGGGGAGCTCATCCGGACCAAACCAGCCGGCCTGGACAATCTCGTCGGGGTCGATGGCGATCTCCCCGGATTCCCACTGGGCCAGGAAGCCGACCATGAGTGAATGCGGGAACGGCCACGGCTGACTGGCGAAGTACCGGAGCCGGCCCAGCCCGATACCCACCTCCTCACGGACTTCCCGGCGTACGGCTTGCTCCAGCGTCTCTCCCGGCTCGACAAACCCCGCGATGCAGGAGTACATGGGAACGCCAAAGGTCCTGCCCCGGGCCAG
>JBPYFF010000395.1:0-4902 GCA_051984455.1 Acidimicrobiales bacterium
CTTGATCCTAAAGAGGGGGTGAGACATCAACGGCGGCCGCCGGCGCCCCGCCCGGCATGCCGTCCCGCCAACTTTGGGCACAGCAGCAGGTATGTCCAGGCGACGAACGATGCCCAGAGTTTCGGGACGGCTCAGCCGTCAACGTCGCCGTACGTGTCGCGGCGCGTGCGCCCGCCTCCCGGCCACAATGACCACAATGACCACAAGACCGGCCACGATCAGCGCGACGAGAACCGCGCCGCCAAGCAAACGCCCCGTGTCCCACGTCCGCCCCGTCGCCACCAGCGTGCTGCGCTCACCCAGGCCGCCCTGCCACGAGGCGGACTTGCCGGGCAGGTGAAAGGTCAGGTGAAAGGCCACCCTGGTATCCGGCGGCAAACTCAGGCCGCTTCCCCCTGCCGCCCCCAGTTGCTGCTGCAGCGCGGGGTCGGTGAAGCACTGCACTCCGCACGTGAGGTCGACCGTCCCCCGAGCGGTGATGGTCGTGCGGCTGCCGAGCAGTGACTGCCGGCGGGAGAGGTGCAGGTCGTGAAACGGCCCGTTGCTGCCGGAGATCTCGGCGATGATCTGCTCAGCTTCGGCCGGGGACCGGAACGGCTTGCTGGCCGTGACAGTAAGGCCCCCTCCGGGCGTCGGGCGCGGCCCCGCGACCCGCCATCCCGCCTGCTCCAGGTCCGACAGCTGCAACGGGCCGACCGCCTGGGCCGCCGACCGGTCGAGGTCCAGCGTGACCGAGACGGTGCCGCTACCCCCCGCCGAAACATCGACATTGACGCGGACCACCGCCTGGCAGGCCGACAAACAAACGACGGAGAGCGCGGCCAGGACGAGGAGAGGCCGCCGCAGCGCTATTCGGCCGGACCGCCGGACGTGCCGGCCAGCTCGACCGGAGGCGGCTCAAGGCTTTCAATCGACCGAAAGACGACCTCGCCGTTCTCGACGTCGACGATGATCGTTTCGCCGGCCCTGAACTCCTTCCAGAGGATCTTCTCCGACAGTGGGTCTTCGACCATGCGCTGAATCGCCCGCCTCAACGGTCGGGCGCCGAGCGTCGGGTCATGGCCCCTGTCGACGAGCAGGTACTTGACGGCCTTGGTCAGCTCGAGTCCGAGGCCCTGGCTCTCAAGCTGCTCGCGCACCCGCCGGATCATCAGGTCGACGATCTCCGTGACCTCGTCGCGCGTCAGCTCGTGGAAGACGATGACCTCGTCGATCCGGTTGAGGAATTCGGGCCGGAAATGCGCCTTCAGGGCGTCGTTGACCTTCTCCTTCATCTTCTCGTAGGTGACCGCCTCGCTGGTCTTGGCGAACCCAACCGAGGTCTTGCGCAGGTCGGCGGTGCCGAGGTTGGAGGTCATGATGATGACCGTGTTCTTGAAGTCCACGCTCCGGCCCTGGGAGTCGGTCAGCCGCCCGTCCTCCAGGATTTGCAGCAACGTGTTGAACACGTCGGGGTGGGCCTTTTCGATCTCGTCGAAGAGCACCACCGAGAACGGCTTGCGCCGAACCGCCTCGGTCAGCTGGCCGCCCTCCTGATAGCCGACGTAGCCGGGAGGTGATCCGACCAGACGCGAGACGGTGTGCTTCTCCATGTACTCCGACATGTCGAGCTGGATCAGTGCGCCCTCGTCGCCGAACAGGAACTCGGCCAGCGTCTTGGCCGTCTCGGTCTTGCCGACACCGGACGGGCCCAGGAAGATGAACGAGCCGCTCGGGCGCTTGGGGTCCTTCAAGCCGGCGCGGGTACGCCGAATGGACTGGGACACCGCCTTGAGGGCGTCCTGCTGCCCGATGACCCGCTTGTGCAGTTCGTCCTCCATGCGGAGCAGCTTGGCCGTCTCTTCCTCGGTCAGCTTGTAGACGGGGATGCCCGTCCAGTTGGCCAGGACCTCGGCGATGACTTCCTCGTCGACGACGTCGAAGAGGTCGACGCCCTCAGCCCGCCACTCCTGCTCCTTGGCCGCCTTGCGCTGGAGGAGTTCCTCCTCCCGCTCACGGAACCGCTTGGCCTGCTCGAAGTTCTGCTTCTCGATCGCCAGCTCTTTGTCCTTGCGGACCTTGGTCAGGTCGTCCTCGATCGCCTTGAAATCAGGCGGCGTCGTCATCCGCCGGATGCGCAGCCGGCTTCCGGCCTCGTCGATCAGGTCGATGGCCTTGTCGGGCAGGAAACGGTCGGCGATGTAGCGATCGGCCAGGTTAGCCGCCGCCACCACGGCCTGGTCGGTGATGGTGACGCCATGGTGGGCCTCGTACCGGTCACGCAGGCCCTTCAGGATCTCGATGGTGTGGGTGAGGGACGGCTCGTCCACCTTGATGGGCTGGAACCGGCGCTCCAAAGCGGCGTCCTTCTCTAGGTGCTTGCGGTACTCATCGAGGGTCGTCGCCCCGATGGTCTGCAGCTCACCCCGGGCCAGCATCGGCTTCAGGATGCTGGCGGCGTCGATGGCGCCCTCGGCCGCTCCCGCCCCGACCAGGGTGTGCAACTCGTCGATAAAAAGAATGATGTCGCCGCGGGTACGAATCTCCTTCAACACCTTCTTCAGGCGCTCCTCGAAATCACCGCGGTAGCGCGACCCCGCGACCAGGGCGCCGAGGTCGAGCGTGTAAAGCTGCTTGGCCTTCAACGTCTCGGGGACGTCGTTTGTCACGATGCGCTGCGAGAGGCCTTCGACGATGGCCGTCTTGCCAACGCCGGGCTCACCGATCAGCACCGGGTTGTTCTTGGTCCGGCGGGACAAGACCTGCATGACGCGTTCGATCTCACGATCTCGTCCGATGACCGGGTCGAGCTTGCGCTCCCTCGCCAGCTGGGTGAGGTTGCGGCCGAACTGGTCCAGTACCGGCGATCCGGTCGGTGCCTCCTGGCCGCTCGGGCCGCCCGCGCCCGCCGGCGCACCTTCCTTGCCCTGCTGGTAGCCCGACAGCAGCTGGATGACTTGCTGGCGGACCCGGGACAGGTCGGCCCCGAGGTTGACGAGAACCTGAGCCGCGACGCCCTCGCCCTCCCGCACCAGGCCGAGCAGCATGTGCTCGGTGCCGATGTAGTTGTGGCCGAGCTGCAACGCTTCCCGAAGCGACAGCTCGAGGACCTTCTTGGCTCGAGGGGTGAAGGGCGGCGATCCCGTCGTGGAGGACCCGGCGGGTCCGATCGTCTCCTCGACCTTCTCGCGAACAGCTTCGAGGCTGATCCCGAGTGACTCGAGCGCCTTGGCGGCAACACCCTCTCCTTCGTGGATCAGTCCGAGGAGGATGTGTTCCGTTCCGATGAAGTTGTGGTTGAGGAGCCGCGCCTCTTCCTGGGCCAGCACCAGGACTCTTCGGGCTCGGTCGGTAAAGCGTTCGAACAAGTTGACCGCCTCCTGAGCGGCTTTCGTGCCGTCAGTCTACCCAGGGACCCCCAGTTTGCAGCATCTCCCCGGCGATGTGAACCGCGCCGAGTTCGTTTATCTCACTGGAGTGTCCTAACTTCCTCTCTGGTGAACCTGCTCGAGCGGCTCAACCTTCCCCTCCTCGACGAGCATTTGGCCCGCGTGGAGGCCGCCCTCGGCCAGGCGGTTCGGTCCGATGACCCCTTTCTTTCCGAGGTGGCCGGCCACCTGATCACGGCCGGTGGCAAACGCCTTCGGCCGGTGCTGGTCATCGCCTCGGCCGCGGCGTCGGGCGCCCTGACCGACGGCGGCATCTCCCCGGACGTGATCCGGGGAGCCGCCTCGGTCGAGCTGGTCCACCTGGGGTCGATGTACCACGACGACGTGATCGATGGGGCCGACAGCCGGCGGGGCGTGCCGAGCGTGAACGCCATTTGGGGCAATCTGGTCGCGATCGTGGCCGGCGACTTCCTGCTGGCGCGGGCATCGGAGATCGCGGCGTCGCTCGGGACAGAGGTGTCGGGGCTGCTGGCCGCCACCATCGGCCGGCTGTGTGAGGGCGAAGTGGCCGAGCTTCAGTACGCCTACAACCCGAGCCGCCCGGAGTCGGCGTATCTGACGGCAATAACCGGCAAGACGGCGTCACTGATGGCGACGTCATGCCGGGTGGGAGCGTTGCTGGCGGGCGCCGATCGGGCCGTCATCGATACGCTCACCCGCTTCGGCGAAGCCTTCGGGGTCGCCTTTCAGATCTGGGACGACGTGCTCGACCTGGTGGGCACCGACCATGGCCTCGGCAAACCGGCCGGACACGACCTGGTCGAGGGCGTCTACACGCTGCCGGTGATTCGTGCCCTGGCCGTACCGTCGGTAGCCGCCGAGCTGCACTCCCTGCTCGGGGCCCGTCTGGACACGCCGACCAGGGACAAGGCCCGGGACATCATCCGCTCCACCGATGCCCTGCTGGCGTCGGTTGTCGAGGCCCGACGTTTCGCCGACCAGGCGGAGGCCACGCTGGCCGGGCTGCCGAACGAGCCGGTGGTCGACTCACTCCGTGGCCTGGGTCACCGCCTGCTCGACCAGCTCGACGTCAATCAGCTGACTGCATAGCCTTTCATGCTTCGGGGCGCAGGGTAGGGAAAAGGATCACGTCCCGAATGGCCTCCACCCCGCCCAACAGCATCGCCATGCGATCGATGCCCAGGCCCAATCCGCCGGTCGGTGGTAACCCGTATTCGAGCGCCCGGACGTAGTCCTCGTCGACGACCATGGCTTCCTCGTCCCCGGCCGCTCTGGCCGCGGCCTGCTGTTCGAACCGGGCCCGCTGTTCGTCGGGATCTATCAGCTCGGTGAAGGCGTTGCCGAGCTCCCGGCCGGCGACGATCGGCTCGAACCGCTCGACCAGCCCGGGCTGGCTGCGGTGGTCCCGGGCCAGGGGAGAGACCTCTTTCGGGTAGTCCATGGCGAACACCGGCCCCCACAGGTTGGGCTCGGTCGTCTTCTCGTAGATCTCGAGGACCAGCTTTCCCGGCCC
>JBPYFF010000396.1:0-2737 GCA_051984455.1 Acidimicrobiales bacterium
GTCGAGCGTCACGTACCTAACCGTCGCGCCTGGGTCACCGGTCTCGCATCCCGCAGTCGCGTAGCTGGTCGGTGTACGCGATCGCGGGATGAGGCGGGTGCTCGGGCAGCCCCAAAGACTGCTGCCACTCAAGTGCGACCCTGGGGACGACTCTCGCATTCCAGTCGTGCTTCGCCACACGATCGAGCATCAGAAGCGGTTGCTGGTGGACACGCCGGGTGCGGACCCCCCGCTCGCCGTCGAGATGGTGGGTGAAAATGACAGCGCGCTCTCATGATTCTCGGCTCCATGGCCACGGCGTCAACCGGAGCAATCCTAAGGTGAAACAGCCTCCGGCGTCGTCACCCCCTTCGCAATCACAGGGGACGTACCGGGCGGGGGCTTCTGAAGGAAGGGCGCTCGCGATCCAGCAGGATGAAACCGCTGAAGGAATTACGGTTATGCATCTTGTCGGGGAGTTCGACGCCTTGACGGTAGGCGAGTTTCGCAGAGCGATAACGAACCTTCCCGCCCAGCGCCGGCTGGTGATCGACATGTTCAATGTTCCGTTCATGGACTCCGCTGGCCTGGGTGCCCTGATCGGAGCTATACGAAGGATCAGAGAACTAGGGGGAGACGTCGCGTTAGCCTGCACTTCCACGGACGTTGAGCGTCTACTTCGCACCACAGGAGTAGAACGCATAGTACGAATCGCGAACACCGTCCCGGAAGCCGCCGCTTCTGTAACCGAGGTATCTGCGACGCAGGAAGTAGAAGATCCGCAGAGCGTTGAGGAAGGGCATTAACGGGCACAGAGTGCGGCGCACACGAGGCAGATCTCGTGCGAGAGCGGGAGCGGCTTGCGTTCAGGGAGGAGCTGCGCTGGGAAGTTGTCCACCCGCATCGATGCCGTGGAAGACCCCGCCGGCTACTGGAATGCCTTCTCCGAGCCGGCTACTGGGTTGGCACCGTCGGGCCTTCGAGATTCTGGTTCAGGCCGTCTCGCGGACCCGTGAATCGGTGAATGGAACTTTCCCTCCCCGCCTTCGCATCGGTCCCTGGGTTGATCCGCGGTACCGGGGATGAGTACCCTTCGAGGTCAACGCCGAGTCGGTCCAAGTCTCGGGTGCCGCCCCGCCCCAGCCAACAGAGCCGGGCTCCCAGTCATCCGGGCGGCAGTTCCGCAGGTGGAGGATCCAAGGGCTCGCCAGTCGCTGTACGCAGCGAGCAGCCCGAAGCCCGGCCATCCCGCCACACCGGCGGGTGCTACCCGCTACGAGCCGTTCTGCTCGGCCTTATCCGCGGCGAGCGCGGCGAGCCCACCCGACCAGTTGACGGCGACGAGCGCCCATAGGGACAGGAACACCAGGAACGGCACCGACTGCTTGAGGCCGCTGATGAGCGACACGGGGATTAGCGCCATGAAGATGAGGCCCGCCACGAAGTTGATCCACATCTGGACCCTGTTGCGTACGAACCACCGAGCGAACAGCCCCATGCATCGACGGTAACGACTTCCGGCCGCGGTTACGCTGATGAGGCACCTCCGGGCTTCCGTGATGCTCCCGGCTTGGGACTCCCGGGTTCAACGTGCAGCTCCGTGGATTTTCAGTGGTGCCACCTCATCGTCCCGTTTAGGAGCGTGATCTACCGGTGGCCGGCGGTTGACGCCAGTCGCAACGCGCTGAGCATGCTCTCGAGGACTTTCATGTCCGGGTCGGCGATGAGCCCTCCGTTGAAGGCGGCGATGGGGGTCTGCAACTTCAGGGGTTCGATCAGCATGTCCATGCCACGCGGCGGTCTCCCGCTGGTAATGGCAAAAAGGATGCCGACCTCGCCCAGACGCCGCACGGCGGCAACGGCCTCGTCGGTGAGAACTTTGTCCTGGGTGACAAGGTGCCGTCCACGTCGGCGAGCAAGAGACGAACGGGCGTTTCGGCTCCGGCCTGGCCGGGGGTGGCCTGGTCGGTCATGGGGTGGCCAGCCCCTCGGTCGCGGCGCCGTCGGCCATGATGGTGGAGCGCTCGACCTGGACCCGACCGGCGGGGATCGATGGGTCATTGGCGAGCAGTTTGCCCAGCGCCTCCCGCTTGTCCGATCCAGTGATCAGCCACAAGATCTGTTTGGCCCGCTCCAGACCGGGATACGTCAGCGTCATGCGCCGGTAGCCCTGGTAAGGGTTGGTTACCGCCACCAGACGGTCCGTCACCTCCAGGACCGGGTCCGACGGCACCAACGAGGCGGTGTGTCCGTCCGGGCCCAAGCCGAGATGGACGAGGTCGAACCGGTGGGGAAGCAGTTCCCCGTAGCCGTCCGCGGCCGCCACGAGATCGGGTTCGTCGACCGGCATCGGGACCACCTCGGCCCCGGCGTCGCCCAGGCTGTCCCGCAGGTGCGTCAGGTTCCGGTCGGGGTCGCCGTCGGGGGCCACGCGCTCGTCGACCTGAAAGATCTGCACGGCTTTCCAGGGCACGTTCTCCTTCCTCAGATCGGCGAACATGGCCCAAGGTGTGCGGCCACCACTCACCGCGAAGGTGAACCTGCCCTGCTCGGCGACCGTCGACCGGGCCCTGGCGGCGACGAACTCCGCCGCTCGGACCGCCAGCGCCGATGCGTCCGGCACCACCACCAGCTCGTGTCCCATCGATCCTCCTCGGAACCCGCTTCCGGACTTACGCCGGTCCGGCATTACCGACTGTCTGAGTATTGCGGTCAACCACCGAGCCTGTGCTGTGGTCGTCCCCGCTCGCCGTCACTA
>JBPYFF010000397.1:0-6683 GCA_051984455.1 Acidimicrobiales bacterium
CCTCGATGCGATCCGCGCCGGCGCCGACGAAGAGCAGATCGGCCGGGCGGTCGCGTACGCGGCCGCGCTGCGGATCGTGCGGCTCCACGTGCAGAACGACCACGGCGACTGGGACACCGTGCACCACGCGTTCACGGCCGCCAACGGACTGCATCAGGCGCTGCAACGGCGCCCGTCGACCGAGCTGCTCCGCGGCGCGGTGCACAACGCGCTCCGCATCAACCTCGACCGGTTCCTCAACGTCCCCGCCGCCCGACTGCCGGTCGTGGCCCCGGCCGGTGGTGCCGGCGATCTGGCCGAGCTGCAAACGTGCTGGGATCAGCAGGGCCGGGTCGACGAGGCCGGCGGCATCGTGGCCCGGTGGGTACTGGCTGGAGGCGATCCCGGCGCCGCCGTCGCCGCGCTTGGCCGGGCCCTCGTGAACGAAGACGCCGGGTTCCACTGGTTCCAGACTGTGGAGGCAGCCGCCCGTCAAGCCGCCGCCTGGCCGCGGGGGTCGGAACCGCAGGCGCTGTTGCTCGCCGGAGCGGCCCGCTTTCTGGCCGCCCATACGCCCACCCGCCGGGAGCTCCCGCAGGTCGTGCGGATCGCCGTTCGGCTCCGGCGCGGAGAGGACCTCTTCGAGGAGGAGTAGTCACCGGGTGGGCACGCGCAGAGCGGACAGGCGGCGAAGAGCGCCGGCCGTCCGCACGCCTCACCAGAAGAGGTCCTGGCCGTCGACCAGGACGACGGGTGCGACCGGGCCCAGTTCTCCCCGGTGGCGCTCACCGAAGGGAAACGGCTCCGAGGGGGCCAGGACGACGTTCGGCCGGCGGGCCGACGCCTCTTCGAGGGTGACCGCCGGATAGCGCTCCTCGGCGCCACTGAAGACGTTGTCGATGCCGGCCGCGGCCAGCAGCGATGATCCGTAGGTGGCGGCATTGATGGACATCCATGGCCGGCGCCAGATCGGAATGAATGCCCTGAGCCGGGCCGGGTCGGGGCCAGGCGCCTCAGGAGTTGGCGGAAGCGGCAGCCCGTCATCCTCGGTTCGGCCCAGCAGGCGGGCCAGGCCGGCCAGCGCCGGGCCGACATCCGCGAGGCTGGTGACGTGGGTGACATGGAGGCCGATTCCTGCCCGTTCCAGGGCCGCCGCGTCCTCCGCCCGGTTCTCCTCTTTGTCAACGATCACGACGTCGGGGGCGAGGGCAACAATTTTGTGGATGTCCGGGTTCTTGGTGCCTCCGACCGACGGCAGCTGTGGTTGCTCACAGAATCTGGTGACCGCGACCGGTCGCACCCCCCACGCCACGAGGGTCTCGGTCACCGAGGGGACCAGGCTGATGACCCGCATGGAGCTAGAGCCGGTCGAGGAGCTCGGTCTTCTTGGTCTCGAACTCCCACTGCGTGATCACGCCGCGGCGCCGAAGTTCATCGAGCTTCTCGATCTGCTCCGGTATCGACAGATCCCGCCGGCCATCCATCCGGCCGGATGAGTTGTTCCGGTTGGCGTCGATCTGCCGGTAGATCTCGTTTTGAACCTTGGCCGGTTTGGGCAGGTCCTCGATCCGCTGCTGGCCGTGCTCGCCCGCCGACTCGATGACAAGATCACCGGCCCCGATGATCCGTTCGAACGGTGCTTGAAGGCAGCTGATGTCGTTGATGTGGTCGAGCGGGATCTCGCGCTCGCGCTTGGCGATGACACCGACGCGGTGGATGATGCGGTCGTTGGTCAGCACAAAGTTGTTGGTGTGCCACCTCGTGTACCGGGCCAGCAACCAGAGCAGGCTCAGGACCAGCAGCGCGGTCAGGGCCAGGACTCCGGCGCTCGGGACGCCCTTGGCAAGGGCTGCAATCGTTCCCGCAAGAACCACCACGACGGCCGTGACCGGGCCCGACAGGTACCACCAGTGAGGACGCAGGTCGAGGACGATTTCCTCGCCGTCGCCAAGCAGCTTCGAGGGAAACGGCATCTTTGTCGAGTGTAGGTACCGGCTACCCGGCTGGCGGTGCCGTGGGGCGCATGGAGCAAGCCACGTGGAGGCGGCTGACCAGGCCGTCGAGCTCGGCTGCGACGTCGTCGCCGGAAACGGTGGCCGGTATGGACACCTCCAGCTCGATCGACAGCTCGGGCCGCGGTTCGGGACCGTGGACCCGGGTCTTGACATCGGTGATGTTGAGCCCGGCCCGGGCGAGGATCCTCGTGACCTCGTACACAATGCCCGGTCGCTTGGCGCCATGGACAGAGACCGACCAGCTTTCTGTCCCTTCGGCCTGGTCTGATGCAACCGGATCGATGGGCTCGACCATGATGCGGTGATCAAGCTCGGCGGCCACCGCCTTCTCGAGCGACTCGGCCGCGAGATCGTCGGGGCCGGCCACTACCAGCATCATGGCCGAATAGCCTCGCAGGACTGCCATCTCGGAGTCCTCAATGTTGCAGCCTTGTTCCACGAGGACTCCGGCCAGCGTGGCCAGTGTTCCCGGCCGGTCTACCCCAACCACCGCAATGGTGTAGAGCCGCATGCCGTTGATCTTGGCACGGTTGACCGGCCGCCGGAGGTCTGATCGATGCCGAGATCACCCCAGCTTGCTGGCGATCGAGCTGGCGGAACGAAGCGCCGTACCGTCCGCGCCGGTGCTGTCATAGAAAAATGCCGGCCGGCGGACTGCCTCGGTCAGCATGTCGGTCAGCAGGGCGGGAAAGGCCACCGGTGCGGGCTCCACCCACAGGAACTTGGCCAGCGATCCGGGAACGGTGTTGATCTCGTTGACGAACCAGTCCTCGCCATCGAGGAGAAAGTCGAGCCGGGCGACACCCCGCGCCGCCACAAGCCCGGCAACGGTGGCGGCCGCGTCCCGCAGTGTCTTCTCGAGCTGTTCGGGGATTTGAGCGGGAAGCTCCCTCGGTGCGCTCACCATCCCCTCGCCGCCGAGGTACTTGTCCCGGTAGCCGAGGATCTCGGCGGAACCTTCCGACCGCAGGGGACGCTCGATCGCCGAGAGCTGCAACTCGGGCCAGGTCCGAATGGCGACGTTCAGATCGAACGCGGTCGGCCGGTACGGCTCGACGATCGCGCCCCGACGAAAGTGAACGCTGCCCGACGCGTAGGCCGTCGCCGTCTGCCAGTCCTCGACCACCTCGATACCGATTGAGGAGCCGCCGAACCGGGGCTTCACGATGTAGGGGCCGCCCCACGGAGGTGCCGGGCGAATGCCGTCGCTGTCAAGCAGCACGCGGGGAAGCGTCGGGAGCCCGGCCGCGCTGACAGCCGCCCCAAAGGCCAGCTTGTCCATGCCGAGGGCGGCACCCGCCGCGGTCGGCCCGGTGTACGCCACGCCGGCCAGATCCAGGGCGGCCTGCAAGGTGCCGTCTTCCCCGGGGCCGCCGTGACAGCAGTTCACGATGGCGGAGATTTCCAAACGCCTGTCCTTGCGAAGAACGCTTCCGCGGCTCTCCACAAACCCGCCTTCTCGCCGATCCCTGGCGGCTACCAACCGCAGTTCCCTGCCGCCCTGCGGTACGCCTTCGGCGAAGTGGGCTGCCTCGAGTCCGGCGTCGACGGCGAAGAAGTCGGCCGTCTTGGTCCAGTAGATGGCCTCGACGCGATCGCCCGCCCCTCCCGCCTGGGCAAGGGTGCGGGCCGCCTGCAGGCCGGTGAGCACGCTCACGTCGTGCTCTGGTGACGGTCCGCCGAAGATCACCGCCGGGTGGTCCACTGCTTGCTCCTCTCGGTTCAGGGGAAGTGGTCGGGCAGGTCATTCTCGTAGAGCACGACATCTCCGGGACCCACTTGCCCGCTGACCCACGCCACGGCCTGGTCCCTCGTCGCCACCCTGACCACGTCCGCTCCCAGACCACGCTGCCTGGCGCCTGCGAGGAGCCCGGCCGCGTTGGTGTGGCCGACAATCACGAGGTCGGTGGCCGTTTGAACTGCCTCCTCGGCGAAGCGGGCGTTTTCCCCGTCCTGCCGGTCACCCAGCTCCACCATGCCGGGCGTGACGACGATGGAGCGGTGGCCGTCCGTGGTGAGACGGGCGAGGAGCGCGACAGCCGCGGTCGCGCCCGCCGGGTTCGAGTTGTAGGTGTCGTCGATGATGGTCGCGCCCGTGTGGCCGGTCGTGACCTGGCGGCGGTGCGGCGCCGCCGGCAGATCGATGAGCCGCCGGGCGATCACCTCCGGCCGGACACCGAGCTCGAGTGCGACCGCAACCGCGCAGGCGACGTTGGTCGCAGGGGCGCCCGGCAACTCCACCCTGGCCAGCGGGGGCATGTCCTCCCTTCGCTCCTCCTCGGCAACGAATACCTGCAGCCGGCCCTCACGGTCCAGGACGCAGACATCGGCGTGCCGGTCACGGGCCGAGCATCGCCAGACGCGCTTCCCCTCCGCTTCCGCCCCGTCTGCCACCGGGATCAGCCACTTGCTGTCGACGTTCACCACCGCCACCGTGGCCGGACGGAGGATCTCGGCTTTAGCCTGCGCGATCCGTTGTTCACTGCCCATTCGCTCGAGGTGCACCGGCCCAACGGCGGTAATGACGGCGATGTCGGGTCGCACCCATTCGCACATCTCCGCGATCTCTCCCGGTCCGTAGGTTCCCATCTCAGCGACGAAGACCTCCGTACCGGGGGCGAGGTTTTCGTTGATCGCCCTGGCCAGGCCGGCCCGGTTGTTGAAGCTGGCGGGAGTGGGGACAACCGAGAAGCTGCCGGTCAGCAAGTGGGTGACGTAGCCCTTGGTGCTGGTCTTGCCGTAGGAACCGGTGATCGCGACCACGGTGGGATGAATCGCCTGCAGTTTGGCCGACGCCCGCCTCACGAACCGCCCCGCCAGCCGGCGCTCCAGGGGGGCGGTGATCGCCAGCGCGGCGTCGACGACCAGGGGGACGCCAACCGCGAGCAGGGTGGCGACCGCAGCTGCGACCACCAGGCCCCCGAGCGAAGCCAGACCAACGAGAACGGCGACGATCGCCGCCGCCACTCCGGCCAAGAGCCTCAGCCGGCGGGTCCAGGCCAACCGGGCCGTCCGACCTCGAAGACCAAGTCCGAACGGCCCGCATGCGACCGCCCCGGCCGCGACCAACCCGGCCGCCGTGACTCCAAGGGAGGCAGCGGCGAGGCCGGCGACGGCCGCCGTCCCGAGGACGCGGTTGGGCCCGAGGGACCACCAGCGACGGGCAAACCGGACCACCGAACCGGCCAGGTAGTGCTCACGTTGCGCAACCCGCAGCCACCTGATCCCGGAAACGACGGCAGCAATCAGGGAGGCAGCCAGCAGGATGGCCTCGACGGCCGTGCCCTTCATCGGGTCGAGCTGGCCGGCCGGTGGCGGAGGATGGCGGCTCGAAGCGCGGCCGGTGCTTGCCGGGGAGTGAGGTGGCCGACGTCGGGGAGGGTGACGAGCCTTCCATCGGCGCACGCCGCCAGAGCGGCGGACGCGTCGCCCGGCGGCGCCTGGTCGTCGTTCTGGCCCCACACGAGGTCGATCGGGCCCGGATAGGCGGCCAGCTGGCGATCGTACGTCTCGTTGACCGCCTTGACGAGGACGTCACGCATGACGCCTTCCGCCGCCCGATAGTCGGCCGACCCATATCGCCGGCGCACGGCTTCCATGCGGTCTTGGCCGATCAGACCCCGGCGGTAGAGCGCCTTGCCCAGGCGAAACCCGGGCGCCGGCTTGGGCGCGGGACGACCGTCCTGGACGAGGTGCGGGACGCCAGACAGCACCAGTGCACCGATCCGGTCAGGGTGCCGCGCCGCCAGGTGGGCGGCGACTCGCCCGCCGAACGAGTGGCCAAGGACGACCGGCCGAGGGACCATCTCGTCCAGCACTGGCGCGACCCAGTCCGCGTACTCCGCGGTCGACCACCCTTCTGGCGGCGCTGGTGCCGCTCCGAAGCCGGGCAGGTCGACCGCGATCGCCTCGATTCCGACCAGCACCTCGTCAAAGTCCCGATGGCTTCGCCTCCACCCGTGGAGCGCCAGGACCCATGCCACCCCCTGGCTGTAGGACTCACCGAACAATCGTCCGCCCGCGAAGGTCTTCAACACGTTGAGCACTCAGAACCGCTGGTCGGCGCGGGCATATCGGGGCTGAAACGGTACTCCGCCTGGCCGAACGCCCAGGGCATCCTGCCCGGCTGCGGCATCCGCGGGACCCGAGTTGCCCTTGACTGTCGCACCTCGAGGGGGCACACTCCTCCCAGCCTGGACCTGGCGTCCGGTGATCGGAGGAAGTGGGACCGGCAGCCGAGCCGCCCGTCACCGGTCACGGGAATGGCAGATGCGGGTGAGGGTAAATGGCCAGATGGCGAGAGCAGCCGGGTGGTTGCGCTTGAGGGTCCACCGGAACACCGCGAGGCGCCGGGGGCCACCGGAAGGCGGTTGACCCGGCGGCACGGTCCCGAGGAGCCCGGCGGGCGAGAACCCGGCGGCTACTTGGGACCGGCCAGCCGGACAGCCAGGCAGGCTCGCCGGCGGGGGGGCCGGCGAGTTCACCTGATGCCGCACCGTAGGATCCACCAGACCGTCATACCCCCTTCGTATCGTCGTCGGGGTGGAGAGCGATGGCTTGCTGAGGGACTTGACTCCCCGGCAGCGCGAAGCGGTGGTTTCGCCCGCCCGGCCGATCTGCATCATGGCCGCGGCCGGAGCGGGCAAGACCCGGGTGCTCACCCGACGAATCGCCTTCCGGATCGCCAAC
>JBPYFF010000398.1:0-5235 GCA_051984455.1 Acidimicrobiales bacterium
ACGCGTTGCACAGCTTGAGCGCCTGGATGGCGTTGAGACCGACCCCACCCACGCCGAAGACCGCGGCCGTCTGTCCCGGCTCGACACTGGCCCGGTTGAGCACCGCGCCCGCTCCGGTCAACACGCCGCACGCAATCAGGCAGGCGGAGGTGAGCGGGACCTTGCGGTCGATGGCCACGGCCTGGATCCCCTTCACCACGGTCAGCTCGGCGAAGGATGACGTCGCCGCGAAGTTTGTCGCCGGCTCGCCGCGGTAGGTAAAGGGCTGCGTCAGGTTGCCCATGCTCTGACGGCACCAGGTGGGATGGCCGGTGTTGCACCACTTGCACCGGCCACAGTTGGCGAGCGTGGCCACCACGACGTGGTCGCCGGGCTCGACGTGAGTGACCTCGGAGCCCACCTCGGCAACCACGCCCGCGCCCTCGTGGCCGAGCACTGACGGGGCTGGCCAGGGGATGGTGCCGTTGAGGACGCTGAGATCGCTGTGGCAGACGCCGGCCGCCACCATGCGCACCGCCACCTCGGTCGGGCCGGGTGGGCGGACCTCGAGTTCACTGCTGATGTCGACGTTGCCGTCGCCGGTGTAGACGATGCCGCGCATGTAATCGAGTCAGCCCGGCCAGATCAGGCTCTGCAACTCGGTGTAGGCGTGAAGCCCGAAGTCCCCGCCGTCCCGACCGATGCCGCTCATCTTGAACCCGCCGAAGGGGGCTTCCATGTTGCGCTGGGCGGTGTTCACGCCGACGTGACCGGCCCGCAACCGCTTGCCGACGCGAAACGCCTTCGCCGAGTCGCCGGAGTAGACGTAGTCGTAGAGGCCGTAGTCGCTGTCGTTGGCGACGCCGACTCCCTCCTCCTCGTCGTCAAAGGGAACGACCACGATCACCGGGCCAAAGATTTCCTCCTTGACTGCCGTCATGTCATTGCGACAGCTTGCCAGCAGAGTGGGGGCGACGTAGAAGCCCTTCTCCAGGGGAGGGCGCTCGCCGCCGACGATGACGTCTGCACCCTCATCGATGCCGGAACGGATGTAACCCTCGACCCGCTCCCGGTGGGCGCCGGAAATGACCGGGCCGACGACCGTCTCGGGTGCGGTCGGTGGGCCGACGGTCAGGGTGGGCGCGGCCTTGGCCAGTCGTTCGACCACCTCGTCGTACACACCGCGCTGCACGATCGCTCGGGTCGGCGCCGTGCAGATCTGACCACTGTGGAAACCCCACACGCTGATCAGCCCGGTGACGGCAGCACCGATGTCGGCGTCGTCAAAGACCAGGCACGCGCCCTTCCCGCCAAGCTCCATCAACAACCGCTTCATCGTCTTGGCACCGGACTCGTAGATGCGGACGCCAACCGCGGTCGAACCGGTGAAGCTGACCATGTCCACGTCACGGCTGTCGACCAGCGCAGCCGCGGGCTCCGGAGACGCGCCGGTCACCACATTGACCACTCCAGGAGGAAAGCCCACTTCCTCGCAGATGGCGGCCAGTTCGATCACCGCGAGCGGGTCCTGCGGTGCAGGCTTCATCACTACTGTGTTGCCGGTCGCAAGCGCGGGGGCGACCTTGCCGGCCATGTTGGTGAGGGGGAAGTTGTAGGCGGTGATGCAGGTGACGACCCCGACCGGCTGTCGGAGAGCGAGCGCGCCCATCAGCCCGCCGGGTGCGAGCGGGGTGGCCGGCTGCACGGTGGGCGCCAGAGGAAGGCTGAGATCGGTCAGCGCGCCCCTGGCGTAGCGCTCGAAACGGTTGGCACACATCGGCACCTGCAGGCTGGATCCGACCGAGAGCGTCGCGCCTGTCTCCGCGATGATCAGGGGCAGCAGCTCCGTCTGGCGTTCTCTCAGCCGGTCGGCCACTGCTTGCAGGAGCCGGGCTCGCTCTTCTGGCCTTGTTGCCTCCCATTTCGGCTGGGCGGCGCGAGCTGCCGACGCGGCCGCGAGGGCATCAGCAGCCGTCGCCTCAGGCGCTTCCCCCACAATGTCTTCGGTTGCAGGGTTGATCACGGGGTACGTGCCGGCCGAGCCGTCAACCCATGCCCCTCCGATCAACAGCCGGTACGCCAACGTGCCTCCCAACAGCAAACTGGCCAGAACTCGAGCGACTATAGACTGCCGCCGTGCGGGTCGTTCCCGAAGGTCAGCTTGTCGTTGGCATGCAACTGCCCATTCAGGCGCAGAGCGAGATGTTCGTCGCCGACTGGGAGCGAACCGCCGGTCCGGACGAGCTGATCGCGATCGTCAGGAAGGCGGACGAGAGCGGCTTCTTCTACGTCGGTGTCTGTGACCACATCGCCATCCCCAACGACCGGGCGCCCGCGATGGGCACGACGTGGTACGACACCATCGCAACGCTGGGATTGATCGCGGGCTGCACCACCAGGGTGCGCCTGCTGTCACACGTGTGGGTCCCCGCCTACCGGCACCCGCTGGTGTCGGCTAAAGCGTTCGCCACCCTCGACCATCTGTCGAAGGGGCGGGTGATCATCGGCGTGGGCGCCGGCCATGTCGTCAACGAGTTCGCCAGCCTCGGCGTCGACTACCACCGGCGGGGCGCGCTGCTCGACGAGGCGATCGACGCCATCGACGTCGCCTTGCGTGAGCAATCCGCTACCTTTACCGGCCCGACGTGGTCATTCGCCGGGGTGAGCGTGGGGCCACGCCCGGTTCAACAGCCCCGGCCACCAATCTGGGTGGGCGGGTCCACACCGGCCGCCATCAAGCGCGCCGCGATTCGCAGTGATGGCTGGTTGCCGCAGGGCACCCCTCGCCGGGATATGCCCGCGCAGATCGCGGACCTGCGGCGGCATCGTGAGGCCGCCGGCATCAGTGAGCCGCTGGACATCGGAACAATTTGCGAGACGTGCTACGTCGGCCAGCCACAGTGGGACGTCGGCGCGGGCGTCATCACCGGCGATGCCAACCGGATCGCAGAGTCGTTCAACGAGTTCGGGGCCATGGGCGTCAACCAGCTACAGGTCCGGTTCAAAGCCCGCAGCTGTGACGAGCTGCTCGACCAGATGGAGGCGTTCGGCTCGGACGTGGCGCCTCTCCTCAAGGAGTCGGCATGACGATGGAAGTCCCTGTACAGATCGCAGACCGCGTCGAGATCGACGACCTCCTCACCCGTTACACAGTGGCCATCGATACCAAGGACTGGGACCTGCTGGCCACCTGCTTCACCCCCGACGCCCACATCGACTACCGCGCGTCGGGCGGGGCCGAGGGCAGCTACCCGGACGTGGCCGCCTGGCTGGCCGAGACCCTGGCCGCCTTCCCCATGACCCAACACTTCTGCACCAATCGCACCGTGACCCTCTCGGCTGACACCGCAACGGTGAGGTCCTACTTCTACAACCCGATGGGGTTCCCCGACGCCGACGGACAGAAGTTGATGTTCGTCGGCGGCTACTACAACGACCGCATGGTGAGGACCCCCGATGGCTGGCGGATCGCAGAGCGAATCGAGGAGATGGCCTGGATGGACACACGACCGGCCACGTCACCCGCACCCAGCCCGAGGATCGCGCTATGACCGCCGACCCGATCACCCTCGGGTGGCGGAAGTCCGAGACCCACGGTCTCCTCCCCGACCCCGACCCCCGCCCGATCACCTACACCATCATCTCGGTCGACGACCACCTGGTCGAGCCGCCCGACATGTTCGAAGGACGGCTGGCCGCGAAGTATCAGCCGTCGGCGCCACGCGTCGTCGAGACGGCAGAAGGCCACGAGGTTTGGCACTTCGACGGCAAGATTTTTCTCCAGGTCGGGCTCAACGCGGTGGTGGGCCGTCCTCGCGAAGACTGGAAGGTCGAGCCCACCCGCTTCAACGAAATGCGTCCGGGCTGCTACGACATCCGGGCCCGAGTGCGGGACATGGACATCAACGGCGTCTGGGCCTCCCTCAACTTCCCCTCCCAGATCACCGGGTTCTGCGGTTCGGTCTTCTCCCGCTGCTCGGACCCGGGACTCGGCCTGGCGGTCACGCAGGCGTGGAACGACTGGTTCTTCGACGAGTGGTACTCCCCCGCGCCCGAGCGCATCATCCCGATGGGCATCACCTTCCTCGGCGACGCCAACGAGGGCGCGGCCGAGATCCGCCGCAATGCGGAGCGAGGCTTCCGGGCCGTCACGCTCCCGGAAGAGCCCCACCGCATCGGCCTTCCCTCGCTGTGGTCGGGCTGGTGGGACCCCATCGTCGCCGCCTGTGCCGAGACCGAGACCGTGATCAGCCTCCACGTGGGCTCCGCTGGTGTCGCCGACATGCCGAACGACGCACCCAAGGTGCAACTGGGGGCAACGCTGTTCGGCCAGCTGTCGCTCGGCGCCTGCGCCAACTGGCTGTGGTCGAGGTACCCCGTCCACTACCCGTCCCTCCAGATCGCCATGTCGGAAGGCGGCATCGGATGGGTGGCCATGTTGATCGACCGACTCGAGAACATCGTGGACCGATCCGGCTACGGCCAGCAGTTCGACGACAAGACCGGCCTGCGTCCCGCCGAAGTCCTCCGGCGCAACTTCTGGTTCTGCACGATCGACGATCCCTCCACCCTCTGCACCCGCGACACGATCGGCGTCGACAACATCTGCTTCGAGACCGACTATCCGCACGGCGACGGCACCTGGCCCGACAGCCAGGCCGTGTTCGGCCAGTTCTACGGCGGCCTGCGGCCCGGCGAGATCGCCAAGATCAGCCACGAGAATGCGGCCGCGCTCTACCGGCACCCGTTGCCGCCCCCCGACAGCCGCTTCGCCGTCGGGCTGAGGACGGGCTAAAGGCGGCGTCGGGCCAGTCGCACCGGTCACGGCGGCCGCTCCTCCCAGCCCCCGCCCAGCAGCCCGGCCGCCCGGTCCCGCTCGGTCTTTTGACGGTGGTGGGGCCAGCAGCGGGGCTTCAGGTTGTCCAAGCTGGTCTCACCCCCGTTGGCGACCGGGTTCACGTGATCCCACTCGAGGTGATAACGCCGCCCGCACCCCGCCTCGGCGCAGCTGACCCCGTCCAGGCCGGGCGGGGGTCCGAGCTCGAGCGCGGTGCGCAGCTCGGCCGGGATGTGACGGCCGAAGTGGGCCACCGTCTCGATGCGAACCCCGTCATGGACGACCGCCTTGAGGAAGGCGTCGGCGCTCATCTGGCGGGCCAGCTCGACCGGGATGGGCCCGCCCCCCACCAGGTGGCAGGCCTCGCCCGGGTGGGCGTGGCCCGGGCGGTAGGCGGCGAGGTCGCACACGATGACCAG
>JBPYFF010000399.1:0-2294 GCA_051984455.1 Acidimicrobiales bacterium
GGCGAAGCTCCGCCACGACGTCCATCGCTCGGCGCACCGAACCAGTCGCCCTGCCGACCTCCACGATCGAGTCGAGCACGGCCTCGAGGGAGTGGGGATCCAGCGACAGGACCCGGGCCCGGCAGCCGAGTTGGGCGAGGGCGTCATCGACCTGGCCCGACGGGACGGCGCACACCGCACACAGGTCCTGGGTGAGGATGAGATCGGGCTGGATCTCGGCGATGCGCTCGGCGTCGAGGTGGTACACCGGTCGGCCGGCGCCGACGCGCTCGATGATGAGCCGGTCGATGTCAGCCGGAGTGGTGGCGTCGTCGAAGGACACGGCGGGCTGGGACACGGCCGGTACGGCGCGCACCTCGGGAGGGAAGTCGCATTCGAAGCTCACGCCGGCCAGAGCATCGCGAAGGCCCAAGGTGCACACGATCTCGGTGGCCGACGGGAGGAGCGAGACGATCCGCACTCTGGCCATGTTGGCACCGTCCGCCGGTGCGTGCCCCTCCCAGCCGCGGACGACGATCTGCCCGCTATGCGCCGGGGTGCGCTACGTCGAGGCTCGCAGACAGCGCGATGGCGGGTAACCCCGAGCCTCTCCGGTCGAAATCGTCGCGCTGCCCAACGACTCGCGGGGAGCCGGACGGGAGTGCCGTGGGTGCGAAGCGACACCGGAGGGGGCGGACCAGATCCTCCGATTTCAATAGGGTGGCGGACCGTGGAAGAAGGGCTCGGTGTCCGGCCGGTGACGGAGGCCGACTACGACGAACTCTTTGCCGCCTTCGCGCGCATCGTCGAGGACCATGAGGGCTTCCCCCAGGAGCCGCCCCTGTCGCGCCGCGACTTCGACAACTACTGGTTGGCTCACACCTCTGCCGTGATGGTCGCTCGCTCGGCCAGCGAGTTGGCCGGCGCCTACTACCTCAGACCCAACTTTGTTGGCCGGGCTGCGCACATCGCCAACGCCGGCTACTTCGTCGTAGCCCGGTTTCGGGGGTCCGGACTCGGGCGTCGTCTGGTGCGCACTCGCTCGACGAGGCCAAGCGTCTCGGCTTTGACGCCATGCAATTCAATCTGGTGCTCAAGTCGAACCCGGCTCGCCGCCTCTACGAGGAGCTCGGCTTCCAGGTTGTGGGCCGGGTGCCCGGTGCCATCGAGCGCGAGGACGCCCTGATCTACTGGCGGGCCCTCTGACCGGCCAAGAACGATGCCCCTATCGCCAGCTGGATCACACCGCGAGCCTGGCTTAGATTCCGACGATGATCGTTGGCGAGGCCACCACCATCGTGACGGTTCCCCCGAGCGAGGTCTTCGAGTTTGTTCTTGACCTGAATCGGTACCGAGCAGCCGACCGGAAGATCGGGCGGGTGGGCGCTGCCCGCAGGAGCGGAAACGTCGGCACCGTGGAGTTCTCCGGTCGCATCCGAGGACTGCCGGGACCACGAGGTGTCTACCCGTTCACCATCACCGCATCCCGACTTGAGTTCGGATCACCGACCGCCGGTCTCGCTCGACGGTTCCTCGACTTCCAAGGCACCTTCGACTGCGAAGAGACGACCGAAGGCACGGTCGTCACGCATCGGGAGGTGTTCAAGTTCAAGCGACCCTGGCGGTGGCTGGCCGAGCCGCTCCTTCGGCGGTGGTTGGAAGGCGATACCCCGGCTGAAATGGTCCGGTTCACAGAACTGATCGAGCGGGGTCTCGATCGGTGATCGCGGCGCGGCCGTAGCTGCCGCCTACCCCGTCAGTGACAAGGGTCGATCGGATGAGTCCCAGAACCGCGGCCAACCGCGTCCCCAAATCCCGCTGAAGTTGTCGCCCATATCGCCGGTACCGGGAGGAGCATTTCGGGCGTCGGCCGCAGATCGGTGTCATGCCCGTCCAGGCGGGCCATCCGTTGAGCCTTCCGGATAGGGTCCGTGCTCGTGCCTGCGGGAGGGTCTCGAGAGTTCACAACGCGTTGCGTCGTCTCCGGCGGTCCACCTCCGCCCGCTCGATACCCCAGCGCTGTCGGCGCTCTACACCCTCGACCCCATGCACTCAAGCCTCGGAGCGGTGGGGCCCGCTCAGACCACCCACGTTCCCTGCAGCACCGCCAAGGCCACGATTTTTATCTACCAACAGCATTCCGGACCCTGAGCAACATCAGAGCCGCCGGGCGTTTCGCCTACGCAAGGGCCGGTCATGGCGGTGGTCTGATGGCGTCTCTAGCCCAACGGCTGTTGACCGGGCCGGGGGCGAGTCAGTTCGCAGCTGGGTGTTGCTCTCGCCGAGCGCCCCCTTCCTCAGCTGGAGCGACTACC
>JBPYFF010000400.1:0-7068 GCA_051984455.1 Acidimicrobiales bacterium
CGCCGCGGGGCCGAGGCTGACCGCCTTCGGGCCCGGCTGGCCGAGATCACCAAGAACCCGAAGGTGCAGCTGAACATTCAGGAGATCAAGCAGCCGGAGCTGGACGCCGCCCTTATCGCCCAGGGGATCGCCGACCAGCTTCAGGGCCGGGTCAGCTTTCGCCGGGCCATGAAGCGGGCGGTCCAGACGGTGCAAAAGGCCGGCGCCCAGGGGATCCGCGTGCAGTGCGCGGGCCGCCTTGGCGGCTCGGAAATGTCGAGGCGGGAGTTCTACCGGGAAGGGCGGGTCCCGCTGCACACGCTTCGAGCCGACATCGACTACGGAATGCGGGAGGCTCGCACCACCTTCGGCCGCATCGGCGTCAAGGTCTGGATCTACAAAGGCGACATCCTCCCTTACAAGACCTCGGCCGAGGAGAAGATCAGTCGCGAGGCCGCCATGGCGGTGGGGGAAACCTCGGGGCAGGCCCGGCCTCGACGGGTCATCTCGGCCGGGGGCGGCCGGCGCCGGCCGGACCTGGGGGAGCCGGGAGCGGCGCCCCCGCAGCCTGAGGAGCCGGCCGAAGCGGCCGAAACCGAGGCCCGCCCGATTGTCGGTGTCGATCCCGAGCTGGAGCGCCTCTTGGCCGAGGAAGAAGAGATTGAGCGGCGGACTCGCGGGGACCACCACGAGACTCCCCATTTTCCCAAGGACGCCTAGTCAGTCATGTTGATGCCCCGAAAGGTGAGGCACCGCAAGGTGCAGCGTGGCCGGTTGACCGGCCAGTCCAAGGGCGGCACGACCGTCAACTTCGGCGACTACGGCATCCAGGCCCTTGAGCCGGGCTGGATCACTGCCCGTCAGATCGAGGCGGCCCGAATCGCGATGACGCGGCACGTTCGCCGCGGCGGCAAGGTGTGGATCCGGGTGTTCCCCGATAAGCCGGTGACCGCCAAGCCGGCCGAGACGCGCATGGGGTCGGGCAAGGGAAACCCCGAGTACTGGGTAGCGGTGGTCAAGCCCGGCCGCATCCTGTTCGAGCTCGCCGGGGTCAACGAGACCCTCGGCCGGGCCGCGATGGAGCGCGCCATCCAGAAGCTGCCGATCAAGGCCCGGTTCGTCACTCGCACCACCCAGGACCAGGTGGAGGTCTGATGGTGAAAGCCAATGAGCTCGACGAGCTCGACGCCGAGGAGCTGGACGCGCGCCTGGCGGAGGCGAAAGCCGAGCTGTTCAACCTCCGGTTTCAGCACGTCACCGGCCAGCTCGACAACTACGCCCGGCTCGGACAGCTCCGACACGACGTCGCCCGCATCATGACCGTCATGCGCGCCAGGGAGATCCAGGCGGCCGAGCAGGAGCAGGTCCAGTGACCGACGGGCGCATCAATCGGCGCAAGGTTCGTGAGGGCCTCGTGGTTTCCAACGCCATGGACAAGACGGCGGTGGTCGCGGTCACCGAACGGGTTCGCCACCCCCGCTACGACAAAACGGTCCAGCGGACGAAGCGGCTCTACGCCCACGACGGCGACAACTCCTTGCGCGTCGGCGACCGGGTGCGGCTGGCCGAGACCCGGCCGACTTCCCGCATGAAGCGCTGGCGGGTCGTGGAAGTGCTGGAGCGGGCGAAATGATCCAGCAGGAGAGCCGTCTTCGCGTGGCCGACAACTCAGGGGCCAAAGAGGTGCTGTGCATCAAGGTGCTCGGCGGGTCCAAGCGCCGGTACGCCTCGATCGGCGACATCTTCGTGGCCACGGTCAAGGACGCCATCCCCGGTGCCAACGTGAAGAAGGGTGACGTGGTCAAGTGCGTCGTCGTCAGGACCAAGAAGGAAAAGCGGCGCCCTGATGGCAGTTACATCCGCTTCGACGAGAACGCGGCAGTGCTCATCAATGATCAACAGCAACCTCGCGGCACCCGGATCTTCGGGCCGGTCGGCCGCGAGTTGCGGGACAAGAGGTTTATGCGGATCGTTTCGCTCGCCCCGGAGGTGCTGTGAATGAAGCTGCGGAAAGGTGATCGGGTCCAGGTCCTTCAGGGAAAGGATCGGGGCAGCAGGGGCGACATCATGCGGGTGCTTCCCAGGACCAACCGGGTGATCGTGGAAGGCGTCAACCGGGCCAAGAAGCACCAGAAGGCGACCCGGGCCACGATGCAGGGTGGGATCATCGACAAGGACATGCCGATCTCGGCGTCCGCGGTCGCGATCGTTTGCTCGACGGATGGGCCTACCAGGATCGGCTACCGCATCGAGGAAAACGGTCACAAGACCCGCATCTGCAAGAAGTGCGGAGGTGATCTCTAGTGAGCACCACGGCCGGGCCGGCGACGACGGTGGCAGACCGACCTCGGCTCAAAGTCCGTTACAACTCGCAGCTGCGAGACCAGTTGAAGGACCGCCTCGGCTTGCCGAACATCATGATGGTCCCTCGCCTGGAGAAGATCGTCATCAACGTGGGGGTTGGCCGCGCCACGCAACAGCAGTCGCTGCTGGAAGGCGCTGTACGGGACCTCACCGTCATCGCCGGCCAGAAGCCGCTCGTCACCAGGGCGAAGAAGTCCATTGCGGGCTTCAAGCTGCGGGAAGGCAACGCCATTGGCGCCAAAGTGACGCTGCGCGGCGATCGCATGTGGGAGTTCTTCGACCGGCTGATCAGCCTGGCGATCCCTCGCATTCGGGACTTTCGCGGCCTCAATCCGGCCAGCTTCGACGGGCGGGGCAACTACACCTTCGGGGTCACAGAACAGCTGATCTTTCCTGAGATCGACTACGACAAGGTCGACTCACCCCGCGGCATGGACATCACCATCGTCACGACCGCTCGCACCGATGCCGAGGGCAGGGCGTTGCTCGAAGCCTTTGGCTTCCCGTTCCGACGTGAAGGGCAGTAACCGCTATGGCGAAGAAGGCACTCATCATCAAGCAGCAGCGCAAACCCAAGTACAAGGTGCGCTTCTACACCCGTTGTCGCCGGTGCGGCCGGCCGCACTCGGTCTTCCGCAAGTTCGGCCTTTGTCGTATCTGCCTGCGTGAGCTCGTCCACGCCGGAGAGGTTCCCGGCGTGACCAAGGCCAGCTGGTAGGAGGGAGCTGCCGCATGACGATGACCGACCCCATCGCGGACATGCTGACCCGCATTCGGAACGCAAATGTGGCGATGCTCGAAGACGTCCGTATGCCCTCGTCCAAGCTGAAGGAGGCCCTGGCCACCATCCTTGAGCGGGAGGGCTACATCGAGGGGTTTCGGGTCCGGGATTCGCCCGGCCGGCCGGGCCGAACGCTCGACATCAAGATGAAGTACGCCCCCGATCGCACGAGGACCATCTCGGGGGTTCGTCGGGTGTCCAAGCCGGGATTGCGCGTCTACACCGGTGCCGATCGCCTGCCGCGCGTGCTGGGCGGTCTGGGCGTGGCCGTGCTGTCGACCAGTCAGGGCCTCATGACCGATCGCGAGGCGCGGCAGCGGCGGGTGGGCGGTGAGGTGCTGTGCTACGTCTGGTGAGGAGGCGATAGATGTCCCGGATCGGCAAGGCGCCCATCCCCGTGCCGGCGGACGTCGAGGTGACCCTTGACGTTCGTCGGGTGACCGTCAAGGGGCCGCGCGGCAGCCTGGAACGCGAGGTGCCCGGTGATATCACCGTCCGCCGGTCGGACTCCACCCTTCTCGTGGAACGGCCCAATGACGAGCGGCACAACCGGGCGCTCCACGGCCTTACCCGCAGCCTGGTCAACAACATGGTGCTCGGTGTGACTACCGGGTTCACCCGGGACCTGGAGATCGTCGGTGTCGGCTATCGAGCGATTTCGAGAGGTCCTTCGGAGATCGAGCTCTCACTCGGCTTCAGCCATCCGGTGACGATCACCGCGCCGGAGGGCATCACCTTTGAGGTTCCGTCGCCCACGCGCATCAGCGTGGGCGGCATCGATAAGGAAAAGGTCGGCCAGGTGGCGGCGAACATCCGCAAGCTCCGCAAACCCGAGCCGTACAAAGGGAAGGGCGTGCGGTACTCGGGCGAGCGGGTCCGCCGCAAGGCCGGCAAGGCGGCGAAGTGATCGCCGGGAAGAAGGAAATGTGAGCAACAACACGCAGGCGGCCCGTGGACGTCGCCACGCCCGGGTGCGCAAGAAGGTCATCGGCAGCGCCGAGCGGCCCCGGCTGGCCGTCTTTCGGTCCACCAAGCACATCAGCGCTCAAGTCATCGACGATGGGGCCCGGCGCACCCTCGCGGCCGCGTCCAGCGTTGAGAAGGACGTGCGGACATCGATCGCCCGCACAGGAAATGTCGAGGCCGCGACCCTCGTCGGCCGGCTGATAGCGGAGCGAGCCAGGACTGCGGGTGTCAGCCGGGTGGGGTTCGATCGAGGCGGGTTCCTGTATCACGGCCGGGTGGCCGCGGTCGCCGACGCCGCCCGAGAGGCCGGCCTCGAGTTCTAACAGGAGTGGAGTGGTAGATGGCAGACCAGCAGTTCGAAGACCGGACCATCAAGGTCAACCGGGTGGCCAAGGTCGTCAAAGGCGGCCGTCGATTCTCCTTCGCCGCCCTGATGGTGATCGGCGACGGTCAGGGCAACGTCGGGCTCGGCTACGGCAAGGCCAAGGAAGCCGGCCTGGCCGTGCAGAAGGGCATCGAGGAGGCCAAGAAGAACCTGTTCAAGGTGCCGCTGGCGGGGAGCACGATCACCCATCCCGTCCTCGGTGAGGCGGGTGCCGGGCGGGTGCTGTTGAAGCCCGCTGCCCCTGGCACCGGTGTCATCGCTGGTGGCGCGGCGCGCGCCATTCTCGAGATGGCCGGAATCCACGACATCCTCGCCAAGTCGTTGGGCTCCTCCAACAGCATCAATGTGGCCCAGGCGACCATCGCCGGCCTCCAGGCGCTCAAGCGGCCCGACGAGGTGGCCAAGCTGCGGGGCAAGTCAGCCGAGGAGATCACCCCGGCCGGCGTGCTGCGGGCCTACCAGGAAAGCCAGCGCGGTCCTCACGTCCCGAGTGAGGTGGCGTAGCCATGTCCTCTCAGTCGCAGTTGCGGGTGACCCAGGTCCGCTCGGCCATCGGGACCAAGCCCAAGCACCGCGGGACGCTGCGGGCCCTCGGGCTGCGCGGCGTTGGCAAGTCCCACACCTTGCCCGACCGGCCCGAGATCCGGGGAATGCTGGCCCGGGTTCCTCATCTCGTCAGAGTCGAGGTGGTCTCCACTTCCGAACAGGTCGGAGAGTCGCATGCGAGTTCATGATCTTCATCCCGTCCCTGGCTCGACCCGGTCTCGGCGGCGGGTCGGGCGGGGAATCGGCGGGAAGGGCGGCAAAACGGCAGGTCGGGGGACCAAGGGTCAGGGCGCCCGCAACAACATGAAGCCCGGCTTCGAGGGTGGGCAGCTGCCGCTGACGCAGCGGGTGCCGAAGTTGAAGGGTTTCAAGAACCCGTTCCGGGTCTCCTACGTGGTGGTGAACCTGGACACCCTGGAGGAGTTCGAAGGTGATGTCGTCTCCCCCGAGACCCTTCGGGCCGCCGGACTGGTCCACAAACGCGGTCTGGTGAAGGTCCTCGGCCGGGGCGATCTAACCCGGAGCTTGTCGGTGTCTGCTCATGCCTTTTCACAGTCAGCCACCCGGGCAATCGAAGCCGCGGGCGGCTCGGTCGAGGTTCTGCCACCCCCCTTCGGGCGGGGACGCCCGCCGGCCAGAGGCAATGCGCTCACCAACCGCTGATCGCCTCAGCTCATCGGACGGCCTGGCGACGGCGGACAGCGACCGGCGTAGATCGGCGCGTGGGGCTAGGTTGGCGGCAGTCGCGCCAGGAGCTTGGGCATGAGAAGCACGCTCTCCAGCATGAAGAACATGGTCAAAGTTCCGGATCTTCGGAACAAGATCCTGTTCACCCTCCTCATGATCATGATCTACCGGCTCGGCTCCTGGGTGCCGCTTCCCGGGATCGACTTCAAGCAGCTCCAATCGCTCGAAAGCGCGTCGTCGCACGGCGGCGTGCTCGGTTTCCTCAACCTGTTCTCGGGCGGAGCGCTCACCCGGTTCGCGGTGTTCGGCCTCGGCATCATGCCGTACATCACCGCCTCCATCATCATCCAGTTGCTGACGGTGGTCATCCCGAAGTTCGAGCAGTGGCGGGACGAAGGCGCGGTCGGTCAGAAGAAGCTGACCCAGACGACGCGCTATCTGACCGTGGCCCTCGCGGTCCTGCAGGCGACCGGCCTGGCGTTTGTGTTTCACAACGGTGGGGGCGGCTTCCTCGGCGGCGGGAGCGGGCTGAACATTGACCTCATACCGAAGTTCACCGTGCCGCGCGTGCTGCTGATCGTTCTCACCATGACCGCCGGGACGGCCTTTGTCATGTGGTTGGGTGAGCTCATTACCCAGCGCGGCATCGGGCAGGGCATGTCCATCCTGATCTTCACCAACGTGGTCGCCGGCATGCCTGCGGGAGGCGCTGCCATCCGGGCCCAGGGCGGCAACGTGAAGTTCGCGATCATCATCCTGTTGACGCTGGCATTGCTGGTGGCGATCGTCTTCGTCGAACAGGGGCAGCGGCGAATACCGGTGACGTTCGCCAAGCGGGTCGTGGGTCGCCGCATGTACGGCGGCCAGAGCACCTACATCCCGATGAAGGTCAACACCGGTGGCGTGATCCCGATCATCTTCGCCAGCTCGGTGCTGTACTTCCCGGTCTTGCTGTCCAACGTGTTGCCATCCCACGGCTGGGGCAAGTCGTTGCAGAACTTCATCAACCAGAATCTGGTTCAGCCGAGCAACCTGATCTACATCACCTTGTACGGCCTGTTGATCATCGGGTTCGCGTACTTCTACGCGGCCATCACCTTCGACCCCCATCAGCAATCAGAGATCATCCGAAAACAGGGCGGGTACATTCCGGGCATCAGACCAGGACACCCCACGGAACGGCACCTGCAGAACATTCTCAACCGGATCACGCTGCCGGGCGCACTGTTCCTCGCCTTCATCGCGCTGTTGCCGTCGCTGTTTCTGGCCTTCTGGAACATCAATCGGTACCCCTTCGCTGGGACAACCCTCCTCATCGCCGTCGGCGTGGCCCTCGAAACGATGAAGCAGATCGATAGCC
>JBPYFF010000401.1:0-2806 GCA_051984455.1 Acidimicrobiales bacterium
CCCACTTCCGGAGCGACTTCCCCGAGACGAGCGACGCCTTTTGCCAACGCCTCCTGCTCGCGCCATGAGCTGGGTGGATCCGCCGCGGCCGGCGGTGCGCGACGTGGTGGCGCGAGCCCTGGCCGAAGACCTGGGTGTGCTCGGCGATCTGACGGCCGGCCTGGTGGCGGCCGACGTGACCGTGGCGGCCGCGTTCGCGGCCCGCGATGATGGTGTGCTGGCCGGCCGGCTTTGCGTTCTCGAGACGTTCCAGGCCGTCGACCCGGCCGTCAAGGTTGACTGGCGGATCCTGGATGGAGTCGACGTTCGCCCGGGCGAGGCGTGCGGGGTGGTCGAGGGTCGGCTGGCGTCAATCCTCACGGCCGAGCGGGCCGCACTCAACTTCCTGGGTCGACTGTCAGGCATCGCGACGTTGACCCGCCGCTACGTTCGGGCCGCCCAGGGCAACGCTCGCATTCGCGACACCCGCAAGACCACGCCGGGCCTGCGGGCGCTCGAGAAGGCAGCGGTGCGAGCCGGTGGTGGTGCCAACCATCGAGGCTCGTTGTCCGACGGCATCCTGCTCAAGGACAACCATCTGGCGGGAGTGTCGATCCCCGACGCCGTCATGAGGGCCAGGCACCGGTGGCCCGGCCAGGTGGTAGAAGTCGAATGCGACACGCCGGAGCAGGTTCGCCAGGCGGTCGATGCCGGCGCGGACATGGTGTTGCTTGACAACATGACGCCCGACCAGGTGGCTTCCTGCGTCGTGGTCGTCGACGGCCGGTGCCCGCTCGAAGTCTCCGGCGGCGTCACCCTCGACTCCGTTCCCGCTTTCGCGGCCACGGGCGTCGACTTCATCTCGGTCGGCGCCATTACTCATTCCGCGCCCGTGCTCGACTTCGGATTGGATATTGATTGATGCTGCTCGCCATCGACGTCGGCAACACCCAGACCCTGATCGGGATGTTCACGCCGGGCCGCGGCAACCAGGAGTTGCTCCATCACTGGCGTATCTCCAGCAACGCCGAGCGAACGGCCGACGAGATGGCGATGCTGGTCTCCCAGCTCCTCGATCTCCAGGGGTTCGACATCGACCGGACGGTCACGGGCATCGCGGTTGCCTCCGTGGTCCCTCGGGTGACGGCCGCCCTGCGTGAGATGACCGAGAAGTGGTTTCCCGTCAAGACGGTGATCGTTGAGCCGGGCATCAGAACGGGGATGCCGATCCTTTACGACAACCCTCAGGACGTCGGCGCCGACCGTATTGCTGATGCGGTCGCCGCCTACGACCTCTACGGTGGCCCGACCATCGTGATCGACTTCGGGACCGCCACGACCGTGGAAGCCATCTCGGCCGCGGGGGAGTACCTCGGCGGGGCCATCATCCCCGGCATCGAGATCTCCCTCGACGCGCTCTTCGGCCGCGCCGCTGCCCTTCGCCGGGTGGAGCTGGTCGAGCCGCGCAAGGTGATCGGCAAGAACACCGTGGAAGCCATTCAGTCCGGTTCGGTCTACGGTTTCGCGGCTCAGGTGGATGGGCTGTGCGCCCGGTTCGAGCAGGAGCTCGGCCAGGAGGCAACCGTCGTCGCTACGGGTGGCCTGGCCGGGCTGATCGCTCCGCTTACCGAGCGCATCGACCACCACGAGCCGTGGCTCACGCTCTACGGGCTCAGGATCATCTACGAGAGGAACGTCGGCTGATGGCGGTTCCTTACCGGTTCGAACTCACGACCACCGTCGGTGCCATCCGTGCGCAGTACGGATCCCTGGCGCCGGACGAGGAGACCGGCGTCGAGGTCACCGTCGCCGGCCGGCTGATGCTGCGCCGGCCGACAGGGCAGATCGCCTTTGGACAGCTGCGTGACTCGACGGGGACCATCCAGCTGTTTTGCGGCGCCGGCTGGACGGACGACTTCGACGGGTTCAAGAAGCTGCCGCTCGGCGACTGGATCGGCGTGACCGGCGCAGTGGTTGCGACCCGGACGGGTGAGCTGTCCGTCAAGGTCAAGTCGTGGGTCCGGCTGGCCGAGGCCCGTCGCAGCTTCGGCGACAAGTGGCGGGGCGTGACCGATGTCGATCTGCGGTACCGACAGCGCTACGTCGACCTGTGGGCCAACGAGGGCGTCCGCGACCGGTTCCTGTTGCGGAGCCGGATGGTGTGGCTCACCCGGCAGTGGCTCGACGAGCGCGGGTTCGTCGAGGTGGAGACGCCGGTCCTTCACCCCATCCCGGGCGGGGCCAACGCCCGCCCGTTCGTCACCCACCACAACGCCCTCGACATCGACCTCTTCCTCCGGATCGCGCCCGAGCTGTACCTGAAGCGGCTGGTCGTCGGCGGGTTCGAGAAGGTGTACGAGATCGGTCGGGTCTTCCGCAACGAAGGGCTGTCCACCCGCCACAACCCCGAGTTCACCATGCTCGAGCTCTACCAGGCGTATGCCGACTACCACGACATGATGAGCCTGGTCGAAGAGCTGGTCTCGTACCTGGCGAGGGCTCTGCTCGGCACCACTTCTCTGGTCTACGCCGGCCGGCCGCTGGAGCTGGCCGTGCCCTGGCGGCGGGCGTCGGTCTACGAGTTGATCGCCGAACAGGCAGGGGTCGACGTCGACGTCACGATGCCGTTGTCCTCGCTCCGCAAGACAGCGTCGTCATTCGACATCCCCGTCCACGAGGCGTGGGGGCCGGGAAAGCTGGTCCTCGAGATCTACGAGAAGACGACCGAGCCCAACCTGTGGGGGCCGGTGTTCGCCACGGACTACCCGAAGGAGGTCTCGCCCCTGGCCAGGGACCACCGCAGCCAGCCCGGGCTGGTCGAGCGGTT
>JBPYFF010000402.1:0-5650 GCA_051984455.1 Acidimicrobiales bacterium
ACGCGACCAGCCAGTAGCCCTGGCCGCTGAGCGTGGGCGCCATCCCGACGACAGGGGCGTTCAGCCGCACGCCACCGGTCGAGCCGAAGAACGGCACATTGAACGAGAAGACGCCACCGTCACCAGCCACCAACCAATAGCCCGGGCCCGACGTCCCGGCCATTCCGACAACCGGTTGATTCAGCCGAAGATCGCTGGTCGAGCCGCAGAACGGGGCCCCGCCGAAGGTGAAGACGCCCCCGTCACGAGCCGCCAGCCAGTACCCGTTGTGATCGGGTTGCTGTACACAACCCGGAGGCGGCGGTGGCGGCGGCGCCGGAGGCGGCGGCCCCGACGGCCCCGCGAACGCGGTGACGCCCGCATCGGTCGGGACCAGGATCAAACCGAGCGCAGCCGAGGGGGAGGTGAAGTTGGGAACGCTCTGACCGAGGTCGACCGTCGTATCCGTGTGACCGGTCGCAGGATTCATGGCGACGAGCGTTCCGCCGTTCCAGCTGACCGACCACAGCTCGCCCGCGGCAAGGATCGGAGGTCCGTTGGCGGCTCCATTGGTCCACTGGATCTGATCGTTGTTGAGGTTCACCGCGGTGATCGGCGTGTCCCGGCAGGGCACGAAGATGAAGTTCAGCGCGGCCGAGTAGGCGTTGCCCCCGTCGGCATCGCCGCTGCACACGGTCGGAATGGTGGCGAGCGGGGTGGAGAGAGCGTTCATGTTGAGCACGTACCCCTGGTGCTGCTTCCCCGTCTGGAAGAGGCGGTTGCCCGGCAGGAGCGACGGCCCGACCGAGCCCAGATCAAGATCATCGGTGGCATTAGAGCTGGTGAAGGCATCGACAAAATGCAGGGTTGGATCGAGTTTGATGACGCTCTCGCCGTAGTCGTGGGTCGCCGGAATCGGGTTGGGGTTCCCGGTCGCGACGTACACGCTGCCGCCGCTGTCGATCGCCGGGCCGCTGGTCGCCCAGATCGCTCCCTGGCCCGTGGTCGGTGTTGGGTCGAAGCTGACCTTGCCACCACCACCCTCGTCGATCGACACCAGCCAGCCGTGGTAGGGCGGGCAGTCACCCACCAGGCCTCCATAACCGATGTAGACGCGGCCGTTGCCGAGCGCCAGCCCGGCCCGCTGCTGCATGTGGAGCACCTCGGTTGGGTCGGACGTTGGGTCGGCGTTCGCCGCCAAGGTGACGGTTCCGCTGAAGGCGTCGATGCCGAACAGTTCGTGGTGGAGACCGCCATCGGTGCTCTCCGCGACGACGAAGACCTCGCCCGTATTCACATCGACGACGGGCGTGCTAGTGATCCCTAGCGGATCGATGTTGCCGCATCCCGTCAGGCCGGAAACCCCCGTGAGCGGCGTCCCTACGTGGTCGGCCCACAGGACATGACCGTCGTGGGCGTCGAGGCCGTACACAGTGTCGTTTTCCGTCGCGGCAATCACCCGACCGGCGAAGACGACCGGCTGGCCATACACGTTTCCGTCCAGGCCAGCCGACCAGGTTTGGGCGATGGGAAGGAGCGGCGGCTCGTTGACGTCGTTTCCCGTCCTGGCCGCGTCGTGATGGTACGTGGGCCAGACCGGGTCGGCCGATGCCGGCTGCGCTAAGGCGGCTACCGCCGAAAGAGCCATCCCGGCTATCAGAGCCCTGTGTCCCGTCTCTCGCAGTCGCATGACCCGAAGTGTGACGCAAAATGACCGTGACCACCTACACCGTCCGGAGGGCGTCCGTGGGCGACAACCGGGCGGCCCGCAGCGACGGGTACAGTCCGGCCACGGCACCGATCGCCACCGCCGCACCGAGCCCGCCATAGAGGGCGACCGGGGGCAGCACGATCGACCAGTGCTGGCTGATGGCGTACGCCGAGGTCACTAGGACGCCGATCACAGTGCCGGCGATGCCGCCCAGCAGTGACAGCAGCAAGGATTCGGAGAGAAACTGCTCACCCACGTGTCGCCTGGTCGCGCCCAGGGCCCGGCGAAGCCCGATCTCCGACCGTCTCTCCAGCACCGAAATCACCATCACGTTGGCGATGCCGACGCCCCCGACCAGCAGCGCCACCGCGCCGAGCCCGAGGAACAACCCGTTGTAGGCGCCCTTGGCCGCCGCCTGAGCGGCGAGCACGTCGGACGGCCTCGACACCTGGACCTGGTCGGGATTGGCGGGGTTCACCGTCTGGGCGAGCACATTGCGCACCGACGTGACCTGGCTCGGGACCGTCCGGATGTAGAGCTTGGTCGGGTGCCCGTCAAAGCCCAGGAGGCTTCGGGCCACGGGGAACCCGATCAGAGCCGACCGGTCGATCTCTGGCGCCAGGGCCACTGGCTTCAACACGCCCACGACGGTGAACCAGTGATTTCCCAACCAGACCTGGATCGGGACATCGAGCCGGTCAATGCCCAGATTGGCAGCCGCATCCGATCCGAGCACAACCGCCGGATATCTGATCGTGGCGGCGTTCAGGAACGTCCCGTGGGCAATCGATGCCCCGAGCGTCGCCAGCAGCCCGGGGTCGGCCGCCTGGACGGCGATTCCGCCGGTCTCGACCGAAGGCACATGCTGGTTGCGATAGACGGCTGCGTTCTGGACCGAGCCCGTGGCGGTCACGTCCGTGACCGGGCCGATGCGGCCCACCATTCCCGGTGCCTGGTAGGGCAAGGTCGCGTTCTGCCCGAACAGCGTCTGTCCCGGCTCGACCGTGAGGAGGTTGCCCAGGCGGCCCAGCTCGTCCAGCAGGCCTGACCGGGACGACTGCGAGATCCCGAGCACGCCGACGATGGCGGCGATGCCGATGCTCACCCCGAGGGCCGACAATCCCGCCCGCAACTTCCGGCTCCGCAAGCCCATCGACCCAACGCGGAACACGTCCCGAGGGTTCAACCGCGAGACAAGAGGGGTCGCAACTTCGGCGTAGATCATGGCCGCCACTCGTTTCTCCGTCCGCTGTCCTCAACGATGCATCCGTCGCGCAACTCCACCTGTCGATCCAGTGACGCCGCGATGTCCCGATCATGGGTGATGACGAGGACGGTGGTGCCGTCGGCATTCAGCTCACGAAGCAGTGCGAGGATGGACGCGCCGGTCGACGTGTCCAGGTTTCCGGTCGGCTCGTCGGCCAGCACCATGGCGGGACGGCCCACAACCGCCCGGGCGATCGCGGTTCGCTGACGTTCACCCCCCGACAGCTGATTCGGTCGGTGATGCATCCGGTGATCCAGGCCGACGCGCGCCAACGCGAGCTCGGCCGCTTCCCGCCGCTCGTGGGGAAAGCCGCCCCGGTAGAGCAAGCCGTTGGCGACATTGTCGATCACGCTCAGTCCGTCCAGCAGGAAGAACTGCTGAAACACGAAGCCCAGCCGCTGGGCCCGCAGCCCCGACAGCTGTCGATCCGACATGGCCGATGTATCGACCCCGGCGACTCGAACCACCCCCGACGTGGGCCGCTCCAGCGTGCCCATGACGTGCACCAGCGTGCTCTTGCCTGACCCGGATGGCCCAACGAGGGCGACCAGCTCGCCGTCTTCAACGGTGAGGTCAACTCCCGCCAGGGCGACGACGGGAGTCTCTCCCGGATACGTCTTCACCACGTCGACCAGCTCGAGGACGGGAGCAGGCGACACCGCCGCCGGCGGGAACTCCTCAGCCGCCGCCGCTTCCGCTTCGGGTTGCAGGGGCAGCATCACGAGGACGGCACCTCGACCAGCATGCCCTCGGCGATCCCGGGGCCGGAAACCTCGACCATGGTGTCGCTGAACAGGCCGGTCTGAACCGGGACCAGATGCCTCGTCCCGCCCGACACGACCTCGACCGCGTCGCCACCCTCAGACAACGCCAGCAGGGCGTTGATAGGAACCGCCAACACACCATGCACCGAGGCGTCGGTGATGTTGACATTGACCGCCGCCTGGTCGAGGTTCCCTGACTCCTCCGGGTGGTCAAGGGTGATGGTCACGTTCACCGTCGGGCCGCTGTTGTCCTGCCCGGAACCGGATTGGGCGACCCTCGAGATGTCCCGCACGTGCCCGGCCGTGGTCGTCTTCCCGTCCGGCAACAGCACGCTCACCGCGTCGCCGGTGTGCACCAGGTACTCCTTGCTCACCGAGAGGGCGACCGTGACGATCCTGGCGGTGGTGGTTGCATCCAGCACCGGACCGGGCGAGGCCGCCCCACCGAGCGACGGGTGGACGGTGGTGACCCGGATCGCAGCCGGCTCGAAGATCACCTCGCCCAACCGGACGACGCCGGTCTGTTCGACGCCGAGAGAGGCCTGCCAGCGGGACACCGCATCCGCGGTCGCCTGGGAGAAGTGATTGCTCTGGGTCAGGTTCGGCCCACCGAAGCCGAGGGCGATGAGGTTGGCGGTGAGCTCTCCCACGTCGGGCCCGTCCGTAATACCAAGGCGAAAGTCCCGCCACATGGTGACCGTTCCGTAGAACAGCGGCACGGGCTTGCCGTCGATCGCATAGAGCTGCTGGCCCTGGCTGATGACCTGCCCGGCCGCCGGGAGAGCGGTGTAGGTGGTTCCCGGGTTCGTGGCCGTCCGCTCGACCACGGCCAGGGCGGCCGACGCGTTCTGCACGGCCATGTTGTCGCTGGCCAGCTTGGCCTGGTCCTGGTGGTGCGCTTTGTCGGCGTTGAGTTGAGCACCGGTCAGTGCCGTCTGCTGCTGGCTGAGTTGTCCCTGGTCCTGGTTGACCTTCTGGCCGTCCTGGGCGCACTTCGGTGACGACGCGCCGCTGCCCGCGCAGTCGGCCGACTGCGCCGCCTGGTCGGCCGTCAGGGTCGCCTGGGCATTGTTGACTGCCGCCTCGGCCTGGCTGAGCGAGAACCAGTTGCTGGCATCAGTGTCCGACGAGCTCGTTTCGTCGGCCGCGAGCGCCGCCTGGGCCGCGGCCAGCTGCTGCTCGGCCTGGGTCACCGCCTGGGCGTTGCCCCCGGGCGGGTTGACGATCGAGTACGAGCCGTCATAGGCGATGTTGCCGCTGACTTGCTCAGTCGAGGCGAGGTCGGTCCGCACGACTCTGGCGGTCGACGTCGATGTCTGAGCATTGCTTGAGGCGTGGGCGGCGCTGCCAGACCCGCCGCCGCTCACCAACACGATGATTGGTGCCGCGAGCACAGCGACGGCGGTGCCCGCCACGATGATCCGCTTCCTGGTGTCCATGGCGCGCTCAGCCCTTTCCGCCGCTCGAGCCCACACTGCTCTGGCCGCCACCGGGACCGCCGCCCCCCTGGATCCGTTCGGCCCCCTTCATCGAGCCGAGAATTGACTGGCACGCCCGCTGGGCCGCCTGGAACTTGGGGCTGTCGCGGTTCAGGTCGGAACCCTGGTTGGCCGAAATCTGAAGGCTGCCATTGCCACCCGGATCGGGAAAGTCGGGCAGACCGTGGGCCCGCATGCATTTGGAGAAATTCAGCAACCGGGTCGGGTCGGGCTTCTGGGCTGGCTGGCCGGCCCGAGCGGCGTTCTGCGCGGCGGTGTGAAGGGCCTTGCAGGCGGTGTCAGCGTTCCTGAAAGTATCCATCGACACTCCTTGCGGGATGGTGATGTTGATCTGGCCCTGATCGCTCACGACGGGATCAGCGATGTTGATGCCGTGGTCGCGCATGCACTGGGCCCACTTGGCGTAAAGCTCCGAGACGTTCTGATGGCT
>JBPYFF010000403.1:0-2743 GCA_051984455.1 Acidimicrobiales bacterium
TCCGTCGGCGCGGGTCAAGGAGTGTGCGGCTAACAAGCTGTGCGTGCGCGTGGAGCATCTCAGCCTCTACGGTGCCGACGAGTTCATAACCAAAGAGCGACGCAATCGTGCTCGGAAGGGCACGGGCTCGATGCGACAAGTGCGGCGCGGCACCTGGGAGCTCCGCGTTACTTCCGGGCGGTGGTCGGACGGTCGGGTTCGCACCTTGTACCGCAGTGTGCAAGCCGACGACGAGGCCGATGCGACCGCACAGCTGATCGCGTTCGTTGATGAGATGGGCCGCGCCCAGCACCCAGACGGCCGCGACGTTCGGGAGCTGACGGTGGATGCAGCCATCGAACATTTCCTCACCGACTACCTGACCGAGGAGAAAGGCCGGGAGGAGAAGACGGTTAACGACTATCGCAGGCTGCATCAGCGATGGTTCTCGCCGACCATCGGCGACCGCCGGGTCAGCCGGGTCGACACCGCCACGATGGACCGGCTCTTCGGGGCCATGCGTCAAGCCGGGCTCAGCAATTCACGCCTCAACCAGGCCAAGAGCCTGTACGCGCCGTTCTTTCGTTGGGCCAAGCGACGCGGAATTACGACAACAGACCCGATGGCCGACTTTCAAAAGCCCACGAGCCGCTATCTCGCGAAAGAGCGGACCCCGCCGGAGGTCGAGGAACTCTCGCTCCTCTTGTCCACTGCGTTGGACCTCGTCCCGGAGATCGCTCCCCTGCTTCTGTTGGGTGCAGTCACCGGCATGCGCAGGGGGGAGCTGGTGGGGATACGCCGCTCTCGTGTGTTGTGGGGCGGGCAGCGGATCACGGTGGACTCGGCGGTGAGCGAGTTCAAGCGTTTGAAGGGAACCAAGACTCGACAAGAGCGGAGCTTCCACATCGATCGTGAAACACTCGGGATGTTGCGCCGGCACTGCGAGCTCATGGAGGAGCGAGCGCAGTTATTTGGCACCGACCTGTGCCCTGATCCTTTCCTCTTCAGTCTTGTGCCTGACTGTTCTAAGCCCATCCCGCCGGACTACGTCACCAAGCGGGTCGCGGTGCTCAAGGGACACCTCGGGATAGAGGAGAAGCGCCCCGATACTGTGGCGCGGGAAGACGAGGCGCTCCGGCTGCGGCGGCAGCCAGCCCGACCGAAGCCTCCGAGCACGACCGGGCCGCCACCCAGGGGCGGGATGTCCTTTCGTGAGATCGGCGAACACTTCGGGCGGAGCGAGCGGTGGGCGATGCTGGCCGTCGCCGCCGCAGAACGGCGGGAGCAGGCGCGGGCGGTGGGTCTCAGTGCGAGGACGTTCGACGGATCGATCATTGCGCTGCGGAAGTTCACCTCGTCCGAGCTTCTCGACGCCGGCTTCAATGTCAGCATGATCGCCCAGCGGCAAGGACACGGTCCCGGCGTGCTTACCCGCCACTACTCAAAATCGCGAGCATCGGCCGACAAGCGGGCTGCTGATCACCTCGGCCGCGTGGTCCACGGCCGTTCCGGCACCGTCTGATGGAACGCCGCAGGCGTCGGCGCGCTGGCAATCAGTGAATCAGCAATGAAGGCTGCGAGATCAGCGGGCGCGTCACTCCAGCGGACATATCCGATGAGCTTCAAGCGGCATCGGGTGCCGAGTGGAGGCCGAATCCACTGTCGGCGGGCCGCGACGACACCTCATTCAGGCCTGGGAGCAGAAATGAAGCCTCGGTCTTCCCCTCGGGCGAGGTCCTGCGCCGATAGGCCGATCAGGACTGCAAACGCCACCACGTTCAGTCGGATACGGGCCGAGCGGAACCTCAAACGCCGAGCCGGGCGACGAGGAACAGGACCGAGGCCAAAAGGACGGTGTAGCGGACATACTTGTCGCTGGATGTCCTCGACTGCCAAGCCGCCCGCGCCGGCCCCGGCTCAGATGCTGGGGATGCTCAATGGCTTCCTGACCGTGCAGGCGCTGCACGTGGCCGCGGTGCTGGGCATCGCCGACGTGCTCGCCAGCGGGCCGCAAAGCCTGCCCGACCTGGCCGCGGCGACCGGGGCACACCGCTCATCGCTGCAGCGGCTGCTGAGGATGCTCACCGGCCCCGGCGTGTTCCGTGAAGAGCCGGACGGCCGGTTTGCGGTCACGCCGCTAGGTGCGACGCTGCAAAGCGACAGCCCAGATTCGGTCCGCGAGTGGGCCCTGTTCGTGGGTGCCCCCGAGATGTGGGCGGTGTGGGCCGGGCTGCGTGACAGCGTCATGACCGGGCAGACGGCGTTTTCGGCGGTGCACGGCGCGCCGATATGGGAGGACCTCACCACCCACCGTGACCTCGGCGACGTCTTCAACGGCTGGATGACCCGCCAGTCACGCCACCACAATGCCGCCCTGGTAGCGGCCTACGACTTCTCGGCCTTCCGCCTGGTGGCCGACATCGGCGGCGGCCAGGGCTCCACGCTGGCCGCCATCCTGGCCGCCCACCCGCCGGTTCACGGCATCCTGCTGGACCTGCCACAGGTCGTCGCCGAGGTGCCCGCGCTGGAAGAGGCACAGGACACCGACCGGTGCCAGGTCATCGGCGGCGACATGCTCGCGTCGGTGCCCGCCGGCGCCGACGCCTACCTGATCAAGCGGGTGCTGATGGACTGGGGGAACAACGACGCAACGGCACTGCTGCGCAACTGCGCCGCTGCCATGGCCAAAGAGGGGAAGGTCATCGTCGTCGAGATGCTGATGCCAGCCGGGAATGATCCCAGCCCAGCCAAGCCATTCGACATC
>JBPYFF010000404.1:0-3516 GCA_051984455.1 Acidimicrobiales bacterium
CTCGGCCGCGTGCCGCCCGACAATCGACCCGCCGAGCACGACACCGGTGGCGGGATCGGACAGGATCTTGACAAAGCCCTCGGTCTGATCGTTGATCAACGCCTTTGGACTGGCGGAGAAGGGCACCTTGGTGACCCGGATCTTCCTGCCGGTGGCGAACGCCTCCGCTTCCGCCAGGCCGACGTCGGCGATCTCCGGCTCGGTGAAGATGGCCGAGGCCGCCTTGTCGTAATCAAGGTGACGGTGCTCCCTCGTGTGGAGGCCCATGACGTGCTCGGCGATCTTTCTTCCCTGCATGGCCGCGACGGAGGAAAGGGGCAGCTTGCCTGAAAGGTCACCGGCGGCGTAGATGTGCGGCAGGTTCGACTGGCAATGGTGGTTGATGGGCACGTACCCGCCCTCGTCCACGTGCACACCGGCGTGCTCCAGCCCGAGCCCGTCGGAGTTCGGGACCGAACCGATGGCGAGCAGGGCGTGGCTGCCCCGCGCCACCCGTCCGTCGTCACAGGCCACCGCCACCCCGCCGTCGGTCAGCTCTATGCCCTCGGCCCGGGCTCCTTTGAGCAGCCGGACCCCGCGCTTCAGCAACTCTTCCTCCAGTGCCGCCGCCACTTCTGGGTCCTTGCGAGGGAGCACCTGCTGGCGACTCACGATCAGTGTGACCTTCGATCCGAAGGAACTGAACATGTGGACGAATTCCACTCCGGTCACGCCTGAGCCGATCACGACCAGGTGCTCCGGCAGTGCGGGCGGCGGATAGGCCTGCCGGGTGGTCAGGACCCGCTCACCGTCGGGCTGAGCCCAGTCGGGAACGCGTGGACGGCTGCCGGTGCTCAGCAGGATGGCATCGGCCGACAGTTCTTCGATGCCCTCCTCGGTCTCCACGATGATGTCGTGCGGCCCCTTGATCCGGCCTGTGCCCCGGATCATCCGGACGCCCTGGCTGGTGAGCAGGTCGACGATCGCATCGTGGAGGTGGGTCTCGATGGCCGCGATGCGGGCGCGCTGGGCGTCCAGGTCCAGGTGTGGGTTGAAGTTCTCCAGACCCATGCCCGACAGCCGGTGGGAAAAGGACAGGGCGCCCCCGGTGGCGATCATCGTCTTGGAAGGGATGCAATCCCACAGGTGGGCGGCGCCGCCGACGATGTCTCTCTCGATCAACGTCACCTTGGCGCCCAGCCGGGCGGCGTGGGTGGCAGCAGTGTTGCCTGCGGGGCCCCCACCGATGATGACGAAGTGGGCGGCCATCAGCTAGCGCACCGGCTGATAGACACCGAAGGCGTTGCGCAGCACGTCGCTCACCTCGCCCAGTGTGGCCATCCTGCGCAGGGCCTCTTTCATGGGCACGAGCAGGTTTTGCGACCCTCTTGCTGCCGAGGCCACGTCGGCCAGCGCGGCGTCGACGGCGGACCGATCCCGGGAAGCCCGCAATCGCCTGACGCGCTCGGCCTGCTGGGCCTGAAGACCCGGGTCGATGGGGAAGACCTCAGTCGGTTGATCGCCGTCCTCGACGTACTTGTTCACCCCAACAATGACCTTCTCACCGTCGTCCACCGCCTTGGCGTAGGCGAAAGCGGCCTGCTCGATTTCGTCCTGCAGGTACCCGGCCTCGATGGCGGCCACCGACCCACCCATCGCGTCGATCTTGTCGAGGTAGGCCCACGCCGCCGTCTCGATGGCCTCGGTCAGTGACTCCACGAAGTACGACCCGCCAAGTGGATCGACCGTGTCGACCACGCCGGACTCATTGGCGATGATCTGCTGCGTCCGGAGCGAGATCCGCGCCGCTCGCTCGGTCGGGAGGCCGAGCGCCTCGTCGAAGCCGTTGGTGTGCAGGCTCTGCGTGCCGCCGAGCACGGCCGCAAGGGCCTGGAGGGTGACCCGGGCGATGTTGTTCTCGGGTTGCTGGGCGGTCAGGGTCGAGCCGCCCGTCTGGGTGTGGAACCGCAACAGCTTGCTCTTGTCGTCCTTCGCCCCAAACCGGTCGGTCATGATCTCGGCCCACATCCGGCGGGCGGCCCGGTACTTGGCCACCTCTTCGAAGAAGTTGTTGTGGGCGTTCCAGAAGAAGCTGACCCGGGGCGCAAACTCGTTTACCGATAACCCGGCCGCCAGTGCGGCCTCCGCGTAGGCGATGCCGTTGGCCAGCGTGAAGGCGACCTCCTGGACGGCGGTCGAGCCCGCCTCGCGGATGTGGTAGCCCGAGATGGAAATGATGTTCCACGCCGGGAGGTGATCGCGGCAGTACCCGAAGATGTCGGTGATGAGCCGCATGGAGGGTCGCGGCGGATAGATGTAGGTGCCGCGAGCCACGTACTCCTTCAAGATGTCGTTCTGGATGGTGCCGCCCAGCTTGTTTGTGGGCACGCCCCCTTCCTCGGCGACCAGCTGGTAAAGCAGCAAGAGGATGGCGGCGGTGGCATTGATGGTCATCGAGGTAGTGACCCGGTCGAGGGGAAGGTCCGCCAGCAGAAGCCGCATGTCCTCGAGGGAGTCGATGGCGACCCCGACCTTTCCCACCTCGCCCTCGGCGCGCGGGTGATCGGAGTCGTAGCCCATCTGGGTGGGCAGGTCGAAGGCACACGACAAACCGGTCGAGCCGTTGGCCAGCAGCATTTTCCACCGGGCGTTGGTCTTTTCGGCTGTACCGAAGCCGGAGTACTGCCGGATGGTCCACGGCCGGCCGCGGTACATGTTGGAATAGATGCCACGGGTGTACGGGTACTGCCCTGGCTCCCCAAGGCGCTCACCCGGGTCCCAGCCGGCCAGGTCCGAGCCGGTGTAGACCGGCTTGATTTCGATGCCAGCGTCGGTGCGACGCTCGTCGGTGGCCATGCTCACCAGGTTACGCCGTGGACGTTGCGTGGCCGATTGGCGGCCACCCGGTCCCGCCGCCGTTTCCCGCGCCGGCGCCGTTCCGGGGAGAGTTGACGACCGCCGGCGGTGCACTTCTCTCCCCGGAACACTTTGGGGAGAGAAGTTCCCCCTTACGCCCGTTACGCCCCTTACGCCCCTGCCGGCGCCTCGATGGGATGGGGCATGCAGAGGTCGTCGTATTCCGCGATCACCACCTGCTCCTTGGGGACGCTGCACGCTGCGCAGTCGGGATCGCGAGGCACCCTGAAGGTCCGGAACGTCTCCTCCAGCGCGTCGTAGGCCAGCAGCCGGCCGACCAGGGGCTCGCCGATACCGAGCAGGAGCTTGATGGCTTCCATCGCCTGGATGCTCCCGATGATCCCCGGCAGGACGCCGAGCACTCCTGCCTCGGCACACGAGGGGGCCAGCTCGGGGGGCGGCGGCTCGGGAACCTGGCAGCGATAACACGGGCCCTGGTGAGGGAAGTACACGCTGGCCTGACCTTCGAACCGGAAGATGGAGCCGTGCACGACCGGGATGTCCAGCTTGAGCGAGGCGTCGTTGACCAGATAACGGGTGGGGAAGTTGTCCGTCCCGTCGACGATGATGTCGTAGCCCTCGAAGATCTGCAGGACGTTGTCGGCCCCGAGCCGGACGTCG
>JBPYFF010000405.1:0-2773 GCA_051984455.1 Acidimicrobiales bacterium
CAAGTTCACTCAGCAGGGGATTCAGGCTGCAAAGGAGATACCCAAGCGGCGAGAGGCCGGTAGGAAGGCCGCATCGGATCTGGGGATGACGTTGCGGGAGGGCCTGCTCACGATGGGGAAATACGACCTTGTGCTCCTGCTCGACGCACCGGACGACGCAACCATGGCGAAGTTCGCTGTACGCCTCGGCATGCAGGGAAACCTCTCCACCCAGACGCTTCGAGCGTTCAGTGAAGCAGAGGTCGACCAGATCCTCAGCTCCATCTAGGTTTCCCTACATTGGGTGTTGCCGGTCGGCCACCCAGTCATCGACCAGCTCGGCGAGAACCGGGAGCATCACGGGACCGGAGCCCAGCACCGCGTCATGGAAGGACTTGATGTCAAAGCCGGTGTCGAGTCGTTCCCGGGCCGATTCGCGAATGCGGAAGATCTCCCGCTGGCCCAGCTTGTAGGCAAGGGCCTGACCGGGCATGGCGATGTACCGATCGACCTCGACGGTCACCTCCTCGACCGAGACCGGAATGTGAGCGGCCATGAAGTCGATGGCCTGCTGGCGGCTCCAGCCCAGTGCGTGCAGTCCGGTGTCGACCACCAACCGGCACGCGCGGAGAGAATCCGCCGTCAGCATCCCGAGCCGGTCAAGGTCGCTCTGGTAGAGGCCCATTTCATCGGCCAACCGCTCGGCATACAGGCCCCACCCCTCGACATAGGCGGTATTGGTCAGGGACTGTCGCCGGAAGCGGGGCAGCTCGATGAGCTCGTTGGCAATGGCCAGCTGGAGGTGATGACCGGGAATGGCCTCGTGGAACGCGACCGCCGCCGCCTCATAGCGGTTTTTCTCGGCCGGGTCGTGGGTGTTGACGTAGTAGGTGCCGGGGCGCGAGCCATCTCCGGCCGGGGGGTAGTAGTACGCCACCGGTGAGTCAGCGGCGAGGAACTCCGGGACCTCTTCTATCCGGCACGAACTCGCCGGCAGTCGCCCGAACCAGCCGGGCATCGCTGCTGTCGCCGCCTCGAGCGCCCGGCGGGCGTTGGCCATGATTTCTTCGCCGCGCTGGTACCGCAGGGATTGATCAGTGCGCAGCCGGTCGAAGATGGCCGCCACCGACGTGAGGCCAAACAGCCGGCCTCCGATCTCGGCGTACTCTGCCGGCAACCTCTCGTTGAGGTGCTCGAGACCGATGGCGTGGATGTCTTCGGGCGGCAGTTCGAGCGTGGTGTGATGACCGACGAGGGCGTGGTAGATCCGGGGACCGTCGGACAGCCACGAGAGGCCGCAGCGGTCCTCGCCCCGGGCAACCGGCAGCAGGTATTCCAACAACCCGTCGCGGAGGCGCTGGTAAGCCGGCCGGATGACGTCGCCCGTCAATTCCGTCAGCTGCTGGCGCCAGGCTGCCTCGCCTTCCCAATCCTGCGGCCCCGGGATGTTGACGAACACGTCCTGATCCAGGCTCGACGCCAGGTACCCGTCCACCATGTTGATGGACCGCTCGAGACAGATCCGGGCCGGCGTGCGGCCCGCTTCCACGCCGTGGCGGAAACGGTCGACAGCCTGCTCCAGCGCGGTCGGGATCTGGCGGTACCGCTCAACGATGGCAGCCGCCTGATCTGGTTCTGATAGACGCATGACCGGAAGGGACTGGAGCATGCCCACGTGGAAGCTCGTCATCTGGTCGGATTGAAGTTCCGTCAACCGCTGGTCGATGGCAAGCAGCGCATCGGCGAGCTCGCGTTCCAGCTGTGAGCAGGTGACCCGATCGTCGACGGCCAGGGCGGCGTGGTCCAGTTCCGCCAGCTGCTGTTGCCGGTCCTGCAGCTTGGGCCGAAGTTCCGCCTCGCCGCGGGCCGAAAGGTCCTCGATGCGATCGTCAAAGCGATGGTCCCCGAGGATGGTGGCGGTGGTGGGACTCGCTTCCAGAACGATGTCCCAGTACTCCTCCGCGATGCGACGAACGTCGTCAGCGGGCATCCCGTGACGGTAGCTCGCCGCCGGGGGCTCGCCGGCTGGCGCCATATTGTCCTCCCGTGCTGCTGGCCGAAGTGGTGGCGACGTCCAGGCGGGTGGCCTCGACACCGGCCCGGTCGGCCAAGGTCGCGTCCCTGGCACATTTGCTTTCGAACCTGGCGCCGGACGAAATCGAGCCCGCTGTCGCCTTCCTGGCCGGTGAACCACGACAGGGAAAGGTGGGCGTCGGATGGGCGACCATCGTGCCGCTGGACGTGACACCCGCGTCCGAGGCGGTGTTGACCGTTGCCGACCTCGATCACGTCATCACTGACCTCGCCGCCCTGGCAGGGCCTGGCTCATCCCTGGCCCGTCAGCAGCGGGTGACCGACTTGCTGAGGCGGGCGACGGCCGACGAGGCAGAGTTCATCCGCCGTCTGCTTGTCGGGGAACTTCGACAGGGGGCACTGGAGGGCATCATGACCGAGGCAGTCGCCCGGGCCGCACAGGTAACAACCGGGGCGGTCCGGCGAGCCCTGATGCTGGCGGGCGACCTGCCGAAGGTGGCGTGCCTTGCGCTCCGGGAAGGCGAGGCCGGTCTGCTCACGGTGCGGCTCGACCTGTTCCAGCCCCTGCAGCCCATGCTGGCCGCCACCGCCGGCGACGTCGAGGAAGCCATCGGCGTGAACGGGCTGTCGTCGGTCGAGTGGAAGATCGATGGCGCTCGTGTCCAGGCCCACCGCCAGGGTGCTGAGGTGCAGTTGTTCACCCGCAACCTGAACGACGTCACCGCCCGCCTGCCGGGCGTGGCCGAGGTGGTCTTGTCAT
>JBPYFF010000406.1:0-4319 GCA_051984455.1 Acidimicrobiales bacterium
ATGGCGCCCCTCCAGGGTTCATCGCCCAGGCCGGGCCGGGGCGCGTTTGGCGATCCATCGGAGGTCGCGGTGGTGGCGGAGAGGGGGGACGACCACAGCACAGGCTCGGTGGTTGACCGCAATGCTCAGACAGTCGGTAATGCCGGCCGGCTCGCCATCGAGAGAAACGGCGCTGGGCTGCGCCAATCGGATCTCCACCCGGCGGCCGCTTCGGACCACGGCCCCGCTCGGGGATGACTCAGCCTGAGAACGCAGGAAGTGGGCCAAGCCGCGGATGGCGTGCCGGCCGACACCGTGATAGAGGGCGATCACGTCGATGAGCCCGTCGTCGGCTCGAGCCCCGGGAAGACCTAGGCCGATGCGGCCTCCCACCCTCGGGGCGTTGACCACAGCAATCTCGAATGGCGGCGACGGGAAGGTGACCACGTCACCGTCTACGGTCACCTCGACCGGCAAGGGCCGCCTGTGGTGCCAGGCCTGCCAGGACCGGTAGGGATAGACGAGCGGCCGTCGCCAGCCGCGGGTGTCACGAGTCGCCGCCGCGAACTCGGCCACCATGCCGATCCCCGCCGCGTGGGCGAAACCGCCCAGGTTGGTTTGCACCAAATCCATCCTGCGGACGTCGCCGCGAGCAACTACAGCGGCGGCTTCCTCCGGGTAGAGCGGGATCCCTAGGGACCGAGCGATATCGTTGCCGGTCCCGGTAGGTAACACGGCCAGCTCCAGACCCGACCGCGCCGCCCACCCGGCCACCGCACCAATGGTTCCGTCGCCCCCGGCAGCCACGAGGCGGCCACCGCCGGCGAGTCGCGCTGATGCTCGGGCCAAGGCGGCTGACAGCTCGGAAGCCCGAACCTTCTCGACGGACACCAACTCCACCGGTTCGAGCGCCAGCGCTCGCAGCGCTCGGGCGGCGACCCGGGCGGAACCAGAGTCGCTGTTAGCCACAACCGCGACCTGTGGGCTCTGCCCGCCCACCCGTCGCCAGCGGGGGGCGACCGCCTCCACCAATGCCACCCCCGCGACGGCACCAGTGGTAGCCACAACAGCGCGGACAAGGCCAACCATGGCCCGATGCCTCCGATGTCCAAGCACCGCCCCCGACAGGCAAAGCGTCACGAGCGGCGTGCGCAGCGCCGGGGCCACTCGGCCGCCGCCATACGCGATTCCCGCCCATCCTGAACCCGACGCCAGGATGGCCGCGCCCGCAGCTGTGGCGCCCGCCCAGGCGGCCAAAATCGCGAGCGCGGACCGACTCCGACCATTGGCGATCAGGCGGACGACGATCGCACCTACAGTCAGTGCCGCCGCCGCCGCAGCGCCTGCCGTGGGAAATGGGCGCACCGTTGGGGGCGGTCGGCTCGACGCAGGCCTTGTCCTCCTCACCGGGTGGTATCTAAACGGATGCCGATAATCGAGGTGACAGTCAGCACCGGCGCCGTCGGATTTCACGGTCGGGTATCCTCGCCCCGCCAGTGGGCGGGCGGATCACTGGCGGGAAAGGAGTCCATTCCGTCTCGGTCGACCACGTCATCAAGGCTCGTCAGCGGAACCGTGATGCGGAGATCCGTGGCGGGCTCGGTCGCTCTCACCGTCGAAACCTCGCTCATAGCTACGCTTCCCGGTCGTTGAGGAGTTCGATGCCGCCACTACCGGTCGCGGGGGGAGGGGGAGTGAGGCGCGGCGATGATGCCGATCGGCACGGCCGACCTGCTGTCCGTGGCCGCGGGATGGATGCGCGGTTGGAAGGTCTGCCAGCAGGGTTCTGTGGGTGGGGTCGCGGTGGCGCAGCAGCCGGGCGGCCAGCCCGCTGGCGTCGGCCCGGCCCGACTGCTGGGCCCCCAAACTCGGTCGCGGCCGGCGAACGCGGCGATCGATGGAGGCGCTGGCCGCGGACTGTCCGTGAGACTCCGACGCTGAGCCTCAGACAGGTCAGGACCACAGCGATGTACGCAAGACTCATGGTGGCTGACATCCGTAGCCTCCCCCGGCGATGGCCGTTGCGTCGGGCCTCCCCATGAACTCGGTCTTCCCGACCCAGTGGGATGGTCGCTGTCGGAGCCTGCATCGCCGTCCAGTCGGGTTCCTTTCGGGATCGACCGTCGGGCCAAGCGTGCCGGACCGGCCGGGCGCCTGCCTCCCGCAGTCGCGTGGTTCGCCACCGAGGACCCGGCGCGCCGCCAGGGTGCACGACCGAAGAATCCACGCGATCACCTGATCAGAAGGCAGGACAGATCTGCACACAATTGCCCCACGACGTCAAGGGAGGACACGATGCTCGGAGCGACCTTCGGCGCCGGCCAGGTGGCGTACTCCATTCTCTGGTTCGCACTGATCTTCGTCGAGATCTGGCTGATGATCAGCATCTTCATCGACATCTTCCGCAGCGACGACCTGCGGGGCTGGGCGAAGGCCGCCTGGATCGTAGTGGTGGTCGTCTTTCCCTTGGCTGGCATCCTCGCCTACCTGATTCTGCGGGGCGAAAAATGCGGGCCCACCAGATCCACTCGATCCAAGAGCAGGAGGAGGCGTGGCGCCGGTACATCCTGAGCGTGGTCGAGTCGCGACACAGCGTCACCGAGGAGTTGCTCCGCCTCGCCGAGTTGCGCGACAGGGGGACATCACCGCAGACGAGCACCAGCGTCTCAAGGCCCAGATAATCGGCCTGGAGTATGCCACAGTCTGATTACTGCACCGAGGAGTCATCGACCCCGCAACGAGAGGAGGGACATGTCGGACAACAACACGGAGGTGGCGCCTGGGGAGTGGCGGAAGTTCTTCGAGAGGCTGAGCCATGACCTTGGCGGTGACGACGTGACGATCGAAGTCCTGACCGAGGAGTACGGCGATCAGTACGAGGCCGAGAAACTGCCGTTCGCCTTCCTGGACTATGACGACAAGGATGACGTTTTCATCGTGGGTGTTGGTGGCCGCGATCGGCGTTATCCGGCGCTACGCCACATTATCAACCACCCGAAGCGGATCATGGTGGACACCGTGTCGCCGAACGAGACATGGGGGATTGATGTCGATGCCGTCGACGGCAGCCGAACGATCATCACGTTCCAACGCCCACCGGCCCTGCCGCCTCCGTCCGATTAGTTTAGTTAAAGCCCGTGGTGCCGATCGACGTCGTCGACAAACTCGTCCATTTTCGATCACCGGACGCGCCGGTGACATCGGCGTACGTCATGGTGCCGCCCGACCGTGGCGAGGTTAAGGGCGCTCGCGTCCGCCTGCACACTCTGCTTAAGTTAAGTTAAGTTAAGTTAAGGAAGGGCTTAAGTTAAGTTAAGTTAAGGAAGGCCGCGCCGTTCTCAAGGCGGGCGACCTCGACCACACGGCACGGGAATCGTTTCGGTCCGACCTTTCCCGCCTGCAGGAACCGGAAAGGCGGCTCCCAACGATGCAGGGCCGTGCCGTAGCCGTCTTCTCGTTCACCCGCCACGGAGGGTGGGAGGAGTTGACCCTGCCCGGGCGCGTCCGTGACCGAATTTCTTTCGATGCCGCGCCGTATGTCCGCCCCTCGCTGGCGGTGGTCGCGGAGTTCCCCCGGTACTGCGTGGCCGTCCTCGACCAGGCCCGGGCGTGGTTCTATGAGTTCATATGAGCTCACACGAGGAGGCCAGCAAGGGTCACCGACCAAGAGCCCCGCAAGCCCGACTTCGCCGGCCGGCACGGCCTGGAGGAGTACCGGGTCCACAACCGGGCTGAGGAGCTGCTCCATCGTCACCTGCGGCACACGGCTGCGGACTTTGAGCGGTTCATGGAATCAACCGCCGCCCAGTTGCTGATCGTAGGTGGCCACGAAGGCACCGTGCCACGCTTCCCGCCCTTCTTGTCACTACGTTTTCGCCCGAGACGTGCCCAAATTGAGCGGCGGTCAGCGGGTGGCCCGGTACCGGCGGATCAAGGCGTTGGTCGAGCTGTCGTGGTCAAGGTCGGCGTCGTCAGCAGCGGTCAGCTGCGGGACGATCTTCTGGGCCAGCGCCTTGCCGAGCTCGACACCCCACTGGTCAAAGGAGTTGATCCCCCAGATCACGCCCTGGGTGAGCACCTTATGCTCGTAGGTGGCGACCAGTTCACCCAGGATGCGGGGGCTGAGCCTGGGAGCGAGGATGGTGTTGGTGGGGCGGTTGCCCGGGAAGGTGCGGTGGGGGACGAGCGGCGCCGCCACCCCTTCCGCTGCCACCTCGACCGCCGTCTTGCCGAAGGCCAGGGCTTCCGTCTGGGCGAAGAGGTTGGCCATCAACAGGTCATGGTGGGGGCCGACGTCGTGGTTGGGTTCCAGGAACCCGATGAAGTCCGCAGGGATGAGG
>JBPYFF010000407.1:0-2953 GCA_051984455.1 Acidimicrobiales bacterium
CAGGCGAGACGGGCAACTTCACCGCAAATTCCCGCACGATCGGCGCCTCGACGAGCCGCGTCAGCCCGGGGATGCTCAGGAGGGCGTCCCGCGTGTAACGGGTCGCTCGAGCGCAGCGCAAAGCCAGCTCCCGTAGTCCGCCCGTGCCGAGCCAGGCCAGCTGAATCATGCAGCAAACCGCGATGAGCGTCTGGTTGGTGCACACGTTGGACGTGGCCCGCTCCCGGCGGATGTCCTGCTCGCGCGTCCGTAACGTCGTGACGTACGCCCGCCGGCCAATCGCGTCGACGGTTTCGCCGACGAGCCGGCCCGGCAGCCGTCGAACGTGCTGCTGCTTGCAGGCGAACAGACCCAGGTAGGGACCGCCGAATGACAGGGGGGTTCCGAACGCCTGCCCCTCCCCCACCACCACGTCTGCCCCTTCCGAGCCGGGGCTCACCAGCAACCCGGAAGTGACCGGATCGAAGGCCACGAGAAGCAACGCCCCGTGTTGATCGGCGACCTCCCGCGCCGCGGCCACGTCCTCCAGGCATCCGAGGTAGTTGGGCGCGGCGACGAGGAGGGCACCCGGCGGGGTCTTTTGCCCTTCGGGAACGGCACCCCAGTGGGTGACCCCGTCGCGCAGCGGGACGGTGACCAGCCGGTGGCCGGTCCCCCGAGCAAAGGTCGACAAGACCGCCCGCCAGTGAGGGTGGAGACCCCCGCTGACCCACACCGTCTCGCGTCCGGTCGCTCCCGCCGACAGGTTCACGGCCTCGACGGCGGCGCTGGCACCGTCGTACAGCGATGCGTTGGCGATCGGAAGACCGGCCAGGCGGGCGACCATGGTCTGGTACTCGAACAAGGCCTGGAGCACGCCCTGGGCCACCTCGGGCTGGTAGGGGGTATAGGAGGTGACGAACTCCGAGCGGAAGGCCAGACGCCGGGTCGCGGCCGGGATTTCGTGGTCGTAGGCGCCCGCGCCGGCGAAGCAAATCAGGTCCCGGCCGCACGCGCCGTTGCGACGAGCGAGACGGTCCATCTCGGCCATGACGTCAGGCTCTGAGAGCCCGGCCGGCAGGTCGAGGCCGCCAGCCAGCCTCAACGCGGCCGGAACACACTCGAAGAGCTCATCGAGGGACGAGAGCCCGATGAAGTCGAGCATCGCCGCCAACTCCTCGTCGGTGTGGGGGACGAAGTCAGCCATCAGCGACTATCCCTTTTTGGAGACGAACGGAGTGGGAACGACCCGCGCGCCAAGAATCCGGCCCCGCACCTCGACCTCGACCGGCAAATCCGGTTCGACAGAGGGCGGCAAAAACGCCAACCCGATGCCGCGGTCGAGCACGGGCGAGAAGTTGCCGCTCGTGATCTCACCGGCCGGCTTGCCCTCGATCCGCACCGGGCAGCCCTGGCGGGGCGGCTGACGGCCGTCGGCGCGAAGCCCCCGCAGGCGGCGAGGGACTCCCCTCTCCCGCTCGGCGACGAGCGCGGCCCGTCCCCGGAAGCCGCTCGGCTTGTCCCAGGCGACGACCCAACCCAGTCCGGCCTGCAGCGGCGTGATGCCGGGACCGAGCTCGTGGCCGTGCAGGGGAAGGGCGGCCTCCAGGCGGAGGGTGTCGCGCGCTCCCAGCCCGGCGGGAGGAATCCCGGCATCCATGAGGGCCCGCCAGAACGGATCCGCCGCTTCCGCCGGTACCGCCACCTCGACGCCGTCTTCGCCGGTGTATCCGGTTCCCGCGGCTGTGCAGGGCACGCCGCGCCAATCAAAGGACCGGACCCGGAATCGGGCGGTGGAGGCCGCTTCGGGCGAAGCCGCCGCCAGCTGGGCCCGGGCGGAGGGGCCCTGGACGGCGAGGATGGCTCTGCCCGCGGTGACGTCCTCCCCACCGATCGCTTCGAGGACCCGGCTTGTGTTCGAGGCGTTGGGCATGACGTCGAAGCGGCCCTCGCCCACCCACCACACGATGATGTCGTCGGTGACCGAGCCGTCCTCCTCGTCCAGCAGGTGGGTGTACTGAGCCCGGCCGGGGCCGATCTTGGCGAGATCGTTGGTCAGAGTGGCCTGGAGCGTCTCCCACCCATCCGGCCCGGTCAGCCTGACGGTTCCCAGATGACTGACGTCGAACACGACCGCAGAGCTCCGGCACGCGAGATGCTCGGCGATCGTCCCGCCCGGATACGACAGCGGCATGACCCAGCCGCCAAAGGGCACCATTTTGGCGCCCAGCTCCCGATGGACGGCGTCGAGCGGCGAACGGCGGTCGGTCACCCGGGCGAGCCTAGGCGGGTGCTGGAGAAGGAGCGAGAGACGTCGCGGCGGCGGTCGGGGGCTCAATCCCGGTCAGGGCGAGCGCGTCCTCGAGACCAAACTTCACCAAGAGGTTGAGGTAGTCGCGCTGGTAGAGGACCTTGACCTCTACTTCAGGATGAAGCTCGCGGAGGCGGCGAACCTTTCGGTTCTTCTTGGTCACCAGCCGTTGGTTGAGGGTGGTGATCTCGATGTACAGGTTGTAGGCCGGCAGGTAGAAGTCCGGCCGGAAGGCCTGGACTGGAGTTCCGTCCGCGTTCCATTCGAGGGTGAACTCGGTCGGCTCGTACTCCCATGCGACACCGTAGAAGTCGAGCAGCCGGGCGAACTGGCGCTCGGACTCGTGGGCGAAGCGAACCTGATCGGCGCCCATCCCGACCCTTGCCGCCGAAACAGGAGGGGCCGCCGGCCCACTCGGGAACGGCGGAGACAGGGCGGGACCCGGCGGGCTCGGCAGGCCGGACAGCGGCGCCTCTACCGTCCGCCGGCCGAAGCCCGGCCGTTGTCGGGTGCGACCAGGCGCGGGAGCCCGAGCTCGTGAATGGCGGCATCGAGCTCCGAGACCACCGTGGCCATGGGAACGATGTTGAGCACGCCCTGGCCGCCCCTCAGCAGGTCGATGATCTCCTCACCGGAGCGGGCGAGCACCGTGGTCCCCTGGTC
>JBPYFF010000408.1:0-10705 GCA_051984455.1 Acidimicrobiales bacterium
TCGGGATCCGCTGACGCAACGCCAGCTCCCGCATGCGGGCGGTCTTTTCTTCCCCTATCTGCCCCATCGAGCCGGCCAGCACGGTGAAGTCGTAGGCGCAGACCGCCACCCGTCGACCGTCGATGGCGCCGACGCCCGCCACCATCCCGTCGGCCGCCAGATAGCCCTTCGACCTGGCCAGCTCCGGGTCCATCGAGTCAGCCAGCAGGCCGTGCTCGACGAAGGAACCACGGTCGAGCAGCAGGTCGAGCCGGGCCCGAACCGAGAGCTTGCCGGCTGCCCGTTGCCGCTCCAGCTGAGCCGGGCCACCCATGCCAAGCGCCCGCTCCTTTCGCTCCGTCAGGTCCTCGACAAGTGGCTTCCAGTTATGAAGCTCGTCCGGCACGGCGCTGTCTCCCTATCTCCCTGTCCAGTTGGGCTGGCGCTTTTCCGCAAAGGCACGGATGCCCTCGCGAGCGTCGTCCGTCTCGGTCGTGATGGTGAGCATGGTGTGGAGATAGGCGAGCGCCTGGCTCGCGTCCTCGTCCCACACGCGGTAGAAGGAGTCCCGGCCGAGCTTCACGATGGCAGGCGACTTGGCTGAGAGCGCCGCGGTGAGGGCGTCAACGGCGGTGTCCAGGCGCTCGGGGGGAACGACCTGGTTGACGAACCCGATGCGTTCCGCCTCTTCCGCGCTCACCCTCCTGCCGGTCAGCATGAGTTCCAGCGCCTTCTTGGGCGGCATCGCCCGGACGAGCGGCACGGTGATCATGTAGGGCCAGAGGCCGACGTTGATCTCGGGGGTCCCGAACTGGCTGTCGTCGGAACAGATGACGAAGTCGCACGACAGGGCCAGTCCGAAGCCGCCGGCCAGCGCGAACCCGCGCACCCGGGCGACGGTCGGCTTTCCGAGAGACCAGAGCTCCCCGAACAGCTCGGCCAGCTGGCCCCGTCCCTCGTGCAGGTCGAGATAGGAGGCTCCCGCGGCCATGCCGGTGAGATCGGCACCGGCACAGAACGCCTTGTCGCCCGCCCCTGTCAGCACGACCACCCGCACGTCCCGGTCGGCCTTGGCCTCGGCCGTGTGAGCTCGAATGGCCTCGATCACGCCCCAGGACAGGGAATTGCGGCGCTCGGGGCGATTGATGGTGATGCGGCCCACCCGGCCGTCCGCCCGGTACAGGACCTCGTCCTCAGCGGCCATGAACGACGACGGTAGCGTTCACGCGATGGCCCTGACCGTGCTTGCCCTGGTTGTCGGTGGGCTCATCGGGCTCTGCACCGGTGGAAGGCCTCGGTACATCGCCCAGCACCACGTGCAGGCATGGTGGCTGCTGCTTCTCGGCGTGGTCCTCCAGCTGGCCGCAGCCAGGGTCGACCTCGGCAGCCCGGGAGTGAACAACGCCGCCGTCCTCGCCGGGTACGTCTGCCTGCTGATGTTCGCGGCGATGAACCGGTCACTGGTCGGGATGGGCATTGTCGTGGTCGGGCTGGCCGCCAACGCCCTCGTGATCGGCATCAACGGCGGGATGCCGGTGCGGCCGGCCGCGGTTGCGGCGGCGCACGTTGATTACGGCCGGCTGCATCACGCCGAGGGCCCGGGCGATCGGTTGAGCTGGCTGGGCGATGTCATACCGGCTCGCCGGCTTCATCTCGTGCTCTCCTTCGGTGACTTGATCCTTGCCGTCGGTGTGGCCGACGTCGTCGCCCATTTGCTGCATCGCCGCGGGCGAGCACCGGTCGTCGCCTGAGCGACCTGAGCGAGATGCAGGCCGCCATCGTGTCCTTCCGGCTCGGGGAAGCCGACGGCGTCTCCGTCGAGGCGGCCAAGTGGGGGTGGGCCCTCGCCCGGCTCGGCTTCGAGTTAACGACCGTCGCCGGGGCGGGCACGGCGGATTGCGTCATTCCCGGGCTTTCTGCCCGCGGCCTCACGTGTGAGCGGCCCGAGCTAGCGGCCCGGCTCGATGAACGGCTGCTGGCCGAGGCGCTGGCCGGTGCCGACCTGGTCGTGGTCGAAAACCTGTGTTCGCTGCCGCTCAACCCGGTCGCGGCGGAGGCGGTCGCCCGGCTATTGCGGGGCCGTCGGGCTGTCCTTCGACATCACGATCTGCCCTGGCAGCGCTCACGGTTCAAGCACTGGCCCGGCCCTCCCGACGACCCCGCCTGGCTTCACGTGACGATCAACGACCTGTCCCGACGGGAGCTCGCGGCACGGGGCATCCGGGCGACGACCGTGTGGAACGCCTTCGACACCCGCCCCCGTCCCGGCGACCGGGAGGCAACCCGTGACGCCCTTGGAGTGGGCCCCGGCGAGCTCGTGCTTCTCCAGCCGACGCGCGCCATTCAGAGGAAAAATGTCCCCGCCGCAGTGGCCTTGGCCGAGGCACTGGGGGCGGTCTTCTGGCTCCTGGGGCCGGCCGAAGACAGCTATGGCCCTCAACTCGAGCCGATCCTGGCGGCCGCTCAGGTGAGCGTCCGTCGAGGCCGGGTTGCTCCGGGAACGCCGACCAGCGGGATCGAACACGCCTACGCCGCTTGCGACGCGGTCGCGTTCCCCTCCCGCTGGGAGGGATTCGGCAACCCGCCCATCGAGGCATCCATCCACCGTCGCCCGGTGGCCGTCGGCCGGTATCCCGTCGCGGCTGAACTCGCCCACTGCGGCTTTCACTGGTTTGACGCCTCGGATCCGGCGCCGCTGGGGAGGTGGCTGGCGCGCCCCGATCCCGCTCTGCTCGACCACAATGGTCACATCGCGTCCCGCTATTTCTCCCTCGATCAACTGCCAGAGAAGCTGGCCGCCCTGTTCGCCGGCGCCGGCTGGCACCGGTGGTAGAGGTGGGGGAGGTGGGAGACACCGACCCTGTTCTCGTCCGGCGGGCCCGCTACGCGGTCTTCGCCACCCTGGGCCTGCGGATCGGCTACCTGCTGCTCGCCATTGCCACCATCGCCTTCATCGTCGGCTTTGCGTCCGGCTTTCCCGCGGTGTGGGTAGGGCTTTCCATCGCCGGGCTCATTGGGGCCTGCATCGTCCTCCCGCCGGCGATCATCGTCGGCTATGCGGTCAAAGCGGCGGAGCGAGAGGACCGCGCCGCTGGTGGTCCAGGATCGCGCCGCCCGAGCTAGCGCGGCCGATTCAACAGGGTGCGCTCGCATCGATTCAACAGGGTGCGCTCGCACCGATCCAACAGGGTGCGCTCGCATCCCCTGCGCCTGTGGCAAGGTGGCACATGATGGCTTCTCCCATCCGGTCGGAACGGGCTGCCCCGACCCGGCTTCCGGCTCCTCGTCGACGGCGGCAGCTCCTCGACGTCGCGACCGACGTCTTTGCTGCCCATGGGTTCCACGGCACCTCGATGGAGGACGTGGCGGAGGCCGCTGGCGTCACGAAGCCTGTGCTGTACCAGCACTTCGCATCGAAGCGAGAGCTCTACCGGGAACTGCTCGACCAGGTCGGCAACCAGCTGGTCGATGCGGTGACCAACGCGGTGTGGGCCGAGACCGGCCCCCGGGCCCAGGTGGAGGCGGGCTTCGCGGCCTATTTCCGCTTCGTCGCCCGACACGCTGGCGCCTTCGGTCTCCTGTTCGGGAGCGGCGCCCGGCGGGATGAGGAGTTTGCCGACGCCATTCGACGGGTCGAGGACACCATGGCGGACGCGATTGCCGCCCTGATCGAGGCGGACATCGACGTCGACCACCGGCAGCTGCTCGGCTACGGCATCGTCGGCCTGGCCGAGGTCACCAGCCGCCACTGGGTCGCCGCGGGGGAGTCGAGCGTTCGCGCCGCCGACCAGCTGGCCCGCCGGGTGAGCGAGCTGGCGTGGGCCGGCTTGCGAGGGATCCATCGGGATTAGTGGCAGCAAAATAGCAAGCTGAACTTGCCAGATCGTCAATCTCGGTTTATAGTTTTGCCATGACACCGACAGAACGTGATATCCTGGAGGCCGTGGCGAGCGGGCGGACGTCCCCGGCGGAAGCAGCGGAGCGCCTCGACGAAAACCGGGTGGCTGAGCCGGTCGAGGGCCGGGATGCCCCGCCAGCCGAGCCGGCCGGGGCGGCCGAGCCGGCCGAGGGGCGGGACGCAGCGCCCTCGGATGGCGGCCAGGCCAACCGCAGCGCCGGCACGGGGACCGGGCTTTCGGTCCGGGTGTCGGCCTCCGCTCGCAGTGTTCGGGTGGTGGGCGACCCCACAGTGACCGAAGCAACGGTTGAAGGCTCTCATCGGGTCCGTCGGGAGGGGAATGCGCTGGTGATCGACGGCAACATCGAGCTCGACGAACCCGGCGCCTTCACCTTCGAAGGGCGGCGCCCCCCATGGCACCGTCAATGGGCCAACTGGCGTCGCTTCACCGAACCACTCGTCGTACGTGTCCATCCGGGCTCCCCGGTCGACGCCGAAGTCAGCGCCGGCTCGCTGACCGTGGTCGGAGTCACCGGGCCGCTCCACGTCCTCATCGCGGCCGGTTCCGCTCGCCTTGACGGCGTCGCCAGCCCGTTCGACGTGGAGGCGCGAGCCGGCGCCGTCCGGGTTCGGGGCCGCCTCGACGCGGGCGAGTCCAGGATTCGCTGTGAGGCCGGCTCCGTCAACGTGCAACTGACCCAGGGGTCCGACGTCCGGGTCCGGTGCCGGGCCGATCTCGGCCGGGTCCGGGTGCACGGCACGTCCGGACACGAGCCGCAAGTCGGCGGCCAGCGAGAGGTGACGATCGGTGCCGGCACCGCCACGCTCGACATCGAGACGGCGATGGGAAGCGTCGATGTTCACAGCGAAGAACCTCTGGCTGCGACGGGCGGTCGGCGATGAGCCAGCCAGGGAGCGATCACTCCCACCGGCCGCCGAGAGATTGTCCCGTTTGCGGCTCGCGGCTCATGTTGAGCCGGCTCGGCTGCCAGTCGTGCGGAACCGAGCTGTCGGGCCTGTTCGAGCCGTGCGAGTTCTGTGGCCTGGCCGACGAGGACCGGGAGCTGCTGCGGGTGTTCCTTGGATCCCGGGGCAACATGAAGGACCTCGAGCGCCATCTCGGCGTGAGCTACCCGACGGCACGGGCTCGCTTCGATGCCCTTCTCGAGCGGCTGGGCCTGGCGGCCGTTCCGCCGTCGAGCCGCTCCCGGCTTTCCCGGCTCGACGTGCTGGAGGCGCTGGCCCGGGGTGAGCTCGACGTTGACGAGGCCCAACAACAGCTGTTGGAAACGGGCTAGCTTCGCTGCGTGCGAACACCCCTCTGTGAGACGCTGGGGATCGAATTCCCTATCTTCGCTTTTACCCACTGCCGGGATGTCGTGGCGGCGGTGAGCCGGGCAGGCGGAATCGGTGTGCTGGGCGCGGTGGGTTTCCCGCCCGAGCAGCTGGAGATCGAGCTGGCCTGGATCGACGACAACATCGGTGACCACCCTTACGGCGTGGACGTCGTGATCCCCGGGAAGTACGAGGGGATGGGAGAGGCCGATCCCGCCCGGCTGGCCGACCAGCTTCGCGCCATGGTTCCCGAGCGTCACCTGGAATTCGCCCGCAAGGTGCTGGCCGACCACGGCGTCCCTGAACTGCCCGACGGTGAGACTCGCACGGGCCAGCTGCTCGGCTGGACAGCCGCCACGGCCACACCCCAGGTCGAGGTCGCGCTCAAGCACGACAAGGTGGCGCTCATTGCCAACGCCCTCGGCACTCCCCCGGCCGACATCATCGCCGAGATCCGCGACGCCGGCCGGCTCGTGGCCGCACTGTGCGGATCTCCCGAGCAGGCCCGCCGGCATCGCGAGGCCGGGGTCGACGTCATCATCGCCCAGGGGTCGGAAGGCGGCGGGCACACCGGCGAGGTGGGGTCGGTCGTGCTCTGGCCTCAGGTGATCGCCGCGGTCGCACCCACGCCCGTGCTGGCCGCGGGAGGCATCGGGTCGGGATCACAGATCGCCGCCGCCCTGGCCATGGGCGCGGCCGGCGTGTGGAGCGGGTCATTGTGGCTGACGGTCGAAGAATCGGGCCTTTCTCCCGCCCAGCGCGACCAGCTGCTCACCGCGGGAAGCCGGGATACCGTGCGGTCCCGGGCCTTCACCGGCAAACCCTGCCGGATGCTGCGCAACGACTGGACGGATGCGTGGGAGCAGGCCGATACCCCTGACCCTCTTCCCATGCCGCTGCAATACATGGTGTCGGGTGAAGCCGTCGCCCGCGCCCACCACTATCCGGAAAAAGCGCGGGACGTCATGTTCAATCCCGTCGGCCAGGTGGTCGGTCAGATGAACCAGACCAACAAGGCCCGCGATGTGGTCCTCCGACTGGTGGAGGAGTACATCGAGGCGGTCGAGCGGCTCAACCAACTCGGAGGCTGAGGGAGCCGCTCGACGGGGCCGCTCGACGGGGCGGCCCCAACTTTGGGCACAGCAGCAGCTACTCCCAGGCGACTAACTATGCCCAGAGTTTGGGAGCGGCCGTTGCGAAGCCGGGCCGGGCCCTGGCGTTAATCGATGAGCGCCTGATAGACGAGCTGCCTCAGCTGGCTCCTGATGGGGTGGGTACTTGACGGGAGCAGCTGGGTGAAGAACAGGGTGGTGATGTCCTCGACCGGGTCCACCCAGAACGCCGTGCTAGCGGCACCGCCCCACGCGAACTCACCCGGGCTGGCGAGCACCTTGTTCCTCACCGGGCTGTCGAGCACGGAGAATCCGAGGCCGAAGCCGATACCGTCGAACGTCGTCTCGGCGAAGAGCGGCCGGCCGAAGGCCTCCAGGTCGGCGCCGCCGGGCAGGTGGTTCCGCGCCATGTACTGCACGGTGCGGCTGCCGAGTAGCCGGACACCGTCGAGCTCGCCGCCTCTGAGCAGCATCTGCGAGAAGCGGTGATAGTCGGCGGCCGATGTCACCAGGCCACCACCGCCTGACAGAAACGTCGGGGGCCTGAGAGCCGCTGCGCCCATCACGTCATTGCGGAGTGCCTTCCGGGTCCGGGGGTCGGCGCCATAGAGGGCGGCCAACCTCTCCGCCTCCCCGCCATTCACAGAAAAGGCGGTGTCGCTCATCCCGAGCGGTCGGAAGATCCGCTCGGCGAAGAACCGGTCAAGGGACTGGCCGGACAGGACCTCCACCACTCGACCGAGCACGTCGGTCGCGACCGAGTAGTTCCATTCGCTGCCCGGCTGGAACAACAGCGGCAGCTCCGCCCACCGTTCGCACGCCCCGCCGAGATCGAGTCCCGCCGGCGCCCCCCACTCAAAGCCGGCGGCGCGGTACATGGCGTCGACGGGATGGGCGTAATGGAACCCGTAGGTCAGACCGGCGGTGTGGGTCAGGAGATGCCAGATACGGATGGGCTCCGTCGCCGGCTCGGTGACCGGGGTAAGCGACGAGCCGCCGCGGAACACCCGCACATTTCGAAACGACGGGATCAGACGGTAGAGCGGGTCCTTCAGCTCGAAGGCCCCCTCTTCATAGAGCATCATGGCCGCGACCGAAGTGACCGGCTTGGTCATCGAGTAGGCCCGCCACAGGGTGTTCACCTCCACCGGGAAGCCCGCCTCGACGTCTCTGCTGCCGTGCAGTCCCAGGTGCACAATTCGCCCGCCGCGGCTCACCAGCACCAGCCAGCCAGGAAGCCGTCCGTCATCGACAAAAGCGGCAAAGTGCCGGTCGATGCGAGCCAGCCGCCCAGCGTCGAAGCCGGCCTCGGCCGCATCCACTTCGACCTTCAGGTCGGCCATGCTCCCCCTGCCCTGTCGCGCGGTCGGTGGTCGCCCCCTGTCTCCGCCAGGCTACGTGGAGCGTAACCCACTGGCCGCGGTCCCGCTGCCTCAGCCGCCCCGTTGGTGCAGCTCGACCATGTTGCCGGCGGGATCGCTGAGAAATGCCTGCCGGTTGGGGCCAACGGGCGAGGCGTCAGACACCTTGACACCCTTGGCCCGGAGCTCGTCGATGGTCTCATCGAGATCACCGACCAGCAGAGCGAAATGCTGGCCCAGCGATCCGGGGGTCTGGCCCTCGATGAGATGGACCTGCTCTCCGCCGGCGTCAAGCCACGCCCCGCCGAAGCCGAAATCGGGGCGGTCGCTTCTCGGCGACAGACCCAGCACATCGACATAGAAGCGGGTGGCCTCGTCGACGTCGGCGACGTTGATGGACACGTGATGGACTGCCAGAGGTTTCACAGGATCCAGTCTGACTTCAGAAGATTCCGGCGTCGAGCCCGGCAGCCAACGTCGCCCCGAGCTCCCCTGCCTGCTCAAGATCCAGGGGCTTCACTTCGCCCACGACGATCAGAGGTGGCAGCACCGCCCGCCAGCGGAGCCCGGCGACGATTCGCTCCACGCTGGTCACTGCTCCCGATGCGTCCGTCTCTCCTTTGACGAAGAGGGCATACGGCAGACCGACGGTAAGGTCGAGGCAACGGTGGTAGATGCGCTCGAAGAAGTCCTTCAGCGCCCCACTCATGTAGCCAAAGTTGGCGGGCGTGCCGAGGACGATGGCCTCGGCCCACGTCACGTCGTCGGCGCCGGCATCGAAGGCCCTCAGCACCCGGCACTCGACCGCGTCGCCGCCGCCCTCTGCGGCACCGGCCACGACCGCGTCCAGCAGCCGGGCGGTGGAGCCAGAACGGGTGTGATAGACGACCAGAAGGCGCCTGCGGTCGGGGCCCGCCGGCTCGTTCGCCGCGGTCACCGCGGTCACCGCGCCGGCGCGGGTGAGAGCGCCCTGGGATCGGGGATGGGCCGCACCTTACCCCTCTCTCGCTCGAACCAAGCCGGTACTGTGCGGCCAGGCAATCGCGAGGGGAACTAGGGGGAGCCATGCCAAGGCTCGAGGGCAAGGTTGCGGTCGTGACGGGAGCTGGAGGAGGGCTCGGCCGCGCCATGAGTATCCGGTTTGCCGAAGAAGGGGCGGCGGTGATCTGCCAGGACCTCGACGAGGCCACCATGAAGGCGACCGTCGACGCCATCGCCGGCTTCACCGGCCGGGCCATGCCCTGGGCCTGCGATGTCACCGACAGCGCCGCCATAGAAGAGATGTTCCAGGCCGCGACGAGCAAGATGGGTCTGATCAACGTCCTCGTCAACTGCGCGGGTGTAGACCGCACGCCGGGCGACGGGTCGGGTGAGGGCAACGTCGGTCTGGAACGGCAAGTGGCCGTCATGAGCGACGCGGCCTGGACACGGATGATCGATATTCACCTCAACGGCGCGTTCTATTGCACCCGGGCGATGGTCAAGCGCCTCCTGGATGCCAAGGAGAACGGCTCGGTCATTTGCATCTCCAGCATCGCCGGGCTGGCCGGGTGGGGACCGGTTCACTATGCCGCCGCCAAAGCAGGCCTCCTCGGTCTCGTACGGAGCCTGGCTCGATTCGCCGGCCCGGTCGGCATTCGGGCCAACGCCATCTGCCCGGGCGTGATCGACACCCCGATGACACAGTCGATCGCGCCGCAGGCGATCGCCGGTCTCAAGGCCCTCACACCGCTCGGACGCCTGGGAGTTGCGGACGACATCGCGGCCCTCGCCGTCTACCTGGCGAGCGACGAGAGCGCGTTCGTGACCGGCGAGGCCATTTCCCCGAACGGCGGGCTGGTGATCAGCTGATCCCGTGGACGGCCAGTCAGTTACCATCCGGCCCACTGTCAGAAGGGGGAGGATGTGGCGTTCATCGGGGTTCGGTACGACTTTCGCAACCGGCCGTCTGGTCCCACGCCAACGGGCGAGTTGTACCGAGCCTGCCTTGACCAGTGCGGGTGGGCCGACGAGCGGGGCCTCGACTATGCCGTCATCTCGGAGCATCACGGGGCCGAGGACGGCTTTCTTCCTGCACCCCTCGCCTACGCGGGCGCGATCGCGGGCCGAACCCGGCGGCTGGGTATCACGATCGCCGCCCTGCTGCTTCCCCTGCACGATCCCGTGCGGGTGGCGGAAGACCTCGCCGTTCTCGACCTGACCAGCGGCGGTCGGGTCATGACGGTCATCGGCGCCGGGTACCGGCCAGAAGAGTTCCACATGGCAGGCGTCGCCAAAGCCGATCGGGGCCGCCTGGTCGAGGAGTACGTCGGGGTCCTGCGTCAGGCGTGGACCGGGGAACCCTTCGAGTGGCGGGGCCGCACCATCAGGGTCCTGCCTGTGCCGGCGACCAGGCCGCACCCGACCCTCTTGATCGGCGGCTCCTCGGTTGCGGCGGCGCGGCGGGCGGCGCGGCTGCGGCTTGGTTTCTTCCCCCCGGTCGACGACCCCGAACTGGCCGCGGTCTACGAACAGGAGTGCCAGGCCGTTGGCTTCACCCAGGGATTTGTCAGCCTTCCCTCCGGGCCGGGCTTTGTGCACGTGTCCGACGATCCCGACCGGGACTGGGAACGGCTGGCGCCCTACGTGCTGCACGACGCCGGCGTCTACCACAGCTGGCAAACCCCCGACATCCGGTCATCCGTCCATGTCGAGTCGCCCGGTCTCGACGGCATCAAGGCCAGTGGCATCTACCGGGTCGTCACGCCGGAAGAATGCGTCGCGCTGGCCGGCGAGGTTGGGCCGCTGGGCTCGATCGTCCTGCATCCGCTTCTGGCCGGGATGCCGCCCGAGCTGGGCTGGGAGAGTCTTGAGCTGTTCGCCTCCAGCGTGCTGCCCATCCTTCGCGGTGGCGAGGCGGCAGCCGCGCCCGCTCCCACGTCGGGGGCGTCCGGGTAGCGCCGGCTCATGGGTCAGCCCCTCATATCTAAGCTCGACCCCGACCGGGACTTCACAACAGAGCGGTTTCACCACGCGGCTGC
>JBPYFF010000409.1:0-2403 GCA_051984455.1 Acidimicrobiales bacterium
GCCGCCGTCTACCCGGTCAACCCCAACCGCGAGACGATCGGCGGCAACACCTGCTATGCGAGCGTTTTGGACGTACCGGCTGACATCGATCTGGCGGCCATCCTCGTCGGTGATCCCATCGACGTTCTTCCCGAGATCATCGACAAGAAGGCTCGTTTCGCGGTGGTGTTCGCGGCCGGATTCGCGGAGGTGGGAACCAAAGGGGAAGCCAAACAGGAACGCCTCGAGGAGCTGATCCGGCCAAGCGACCTCCACGTCCTCGGTCCCAACACCAACATGAACGCATTCGAGCTGTACCGGGACGACCTGCCGGGGAAGGCCATCGCCCTGATCACCCAGTCCGGGCATCAGGGCCGCCCCATCTTTCAGGGCCAGGAGATCGGGATCCGGATGGCCTACTGGGCGCCGACCGGCAACGAAGCGGATCTGGAGTTTGCTGACTTTGCCGCCTTCTTTGCCGAGCAGCCGGAGGTGGGGGCCATCGCCTGCTACATCGAGGGCTTCCGGGACGGCCGTACCCTCCTCTTGGCCGCCGACCACGCCGCCCGGCGAGGGGTGCCGATCGTGTGCGTCAAAGTGGGTCGTACCGACGAAGGCCGTTCCATGGCCAAAGCCCACACCGGCCATCTCACCGGTTCCGACGCGGTCATCAGCGCGGCGTTTCGTCAGTTCGGCATAATCCGGGTCGACGGCCTCGACGAACTCCTCGACGTGGCGGCCGCCCTTTCCCGAACCAGGCCGCCGCCTCGCGGCAAGCGTCAGAGACAAGGGGTCTGCGTCTACTCCATATCCGGTGGCACCGGCGCCCACATGGCCGACATGTGCGCGGCCGCCGGCCTCAGACTTTGCACCCTGACGCAGGAGACGCAGCGCCAATTGCACGAGTGGATCCCTTCGTACCTCCGGGTGAGCAACCCGGTGGACAACGGTGGCGCACCTTCGGCCGATTGGCGGGGCCGCAAGATCCTCGACACGATCGTCGCCGACCCCAACGTCAGCATGCTGATCTGCCCGATCACGGGGGCGTTGCCCTCGATGGGCAACCGGCTGGCCAAGGACCTGGTGGACGTCGCCGCCACGACCGACAAGCCGATCTTCGTCGTGTGGGGTTCACCGGTCGGCGACGAGGTCGCCTACCAGCAGATCCTCCTTCCGAGCGGCGTACCCGTCTTCCGTACCTTTGCCAACGCCGTCCGGGCAGCCACGGCCTACTTCGACTACCACCGCTTCCAGACGAGGTTCCGGTCACCCTTCAGCCGGCCGGTTCTGCGGCCCTCAAAGGCGGCTGAGCCCGCGCGTCAATCCCTGCGTTCCGACGAGGCCAGCTCCATGCGGATCCTGCAGGCCTATGGCATCCCCGTGCCGCAGCATGAAGTGGCGACCTCTGCCCGCGACGCAGCCGCGGCAGCAGAGCGCATCGGTTTTCCCGTGGTGGCGAAGATTTGTTCGCCCACCATCCTCCACAAGTCGGACGCGGGGCTGGTCCGGGTCGGCCTTCGAGACAGCCGCGAAGTGCGGGCCGCCTACCAGGAGTTCACCGCGGCCGCACCCGATGCCGACGGCGTCATCATCAGCGAGCACATTGCCGGTGGCACGGAGTGCGTGGTGGGAGTCGGCCAGGACCAGCTGTTCGGGCCGGTCGTCATGCTCGGCCTTGGCGGTGTCTTGGTCGAAGTACTGGGCGACGTGACGTTCCGGATCCCGCCGTTCGGGCGGGCCGACGCGACCGAGATGATCCACGAACTGAGGGGTGCCGCTCTGCTCAGGCTCAACCGGTCGGACATTCGCGCCCTCGCGGATGTGCTGATGAGCGTGCAACGGCTCGCCCTTGACCTCAGCACCGAGGTGGCGGAACTCGACATCAACCCGCTGCTCGTCCGATCCGCCGGCCTGGGTGCCGTCGCCCTGGACGCGCTCGTGGTTCCGCGTTAGGAAATCCGGAAAGAGGAACGCAGATGGAAGACCTGTTGCTGCAAGAGGCCAACGGGGTCGCGTGGATCACCCTGAACCGGCCCGAGACCGGCAACGCCATGACTCCCGCCATGCGCGACCAGATCGTGCTCTGGTTGAGCGACCTGTCGGCCTCCTACACGGCGCGCGCGGTCGTCATTACCGGAGCTGGGGAGAAGGGTTTTTGCACCGGCGCCGACTTGCGGGCTCCGCGCCCCGCGCCGGCCAAGCCGGAAGGCGCGCCCGAACGGATCATGGGCGACGGCGCCCGCATGATTGAGAGAGGGTGGCAACGACTGGTCTCCGCCGTCCTCGACTGCGAGAAACCGGTGATCGCGGGGGTCAATGGGACCGCCGCCGGTGGAGGTTGTCACCTCGCTCTGGCGTGCGACCTGGTGATCATGGCGGAAGAGGCGCGGTTCATCGAGGTGTTCATTCGCCGGGGCATCATTC
>JBPYFF010000410.1:0-2273 GCA_051984455.1 Acidimicrobiales bacterium
ACGCCGCCGACCGCGAAAACGACGATCACCGCGATCGGCACCAGGACGAAGACGCCGAACGCCAGCCAGCGCAGCACCCCCCGCCGGGACAGGAACACGTAGACGGCGGCCAGGCTCACCACCGCGGCGGCCACCGCCACGGCCAGCATGGCCAGGCTCTTCAGCCCGGCGAAGACCAGCAGGAGCACGATGGCCAGCGCGGCGAGCACGAAGCTGAGTCGCGCCAGCCAGTGCTGTGAGCGCGTACTCGGCGGGCTCGGCCCGGCCGTCGTCGCAGATATCGTGTCCATGCCAACATCCTGGCGAATCCGAGCCTCTGGCAGATCACCCCAGGCCGGGTGACTTGTGCCACAAGATCCCGGCTATCACCGGGTGACACGCACCCGATACCCCGAGGCATAGACTTCGAGTGTCAGCCGGCTGGGGCAATCCCGGCCGGGGCGTGCCACTGCTTCACTTCAATCTGGATGCTCACCGTGTTGGCCAAAGCGAGCAGGGAGCCGAGATGCAAGAGCCGCAGCAGGGGTGGAGATCACGCCGCTGGCTGCCGTGGGTGGCGCTCGGCAGCGCGCTGGTCGTAGGGGGTGTGGCAGGCGGCGCCATCGTCGCCGCGACGAAATCGTCCGCTGCCACCCCCGCATCCTCCGCGTCTCCCGCTTCGGGCCAGGTCAGCGTGTGCGCCGTCACGTCGGTCGCGGACAAAGTCCTCCCCTCCGTGGTGACGATCGCGGCCAGCGGCCAGGGCTCGAGCGGTACCGGGTCGGGCGAGCTCATCAAGTCCGACGGATACATCCTGACGAACAACCACGTCATCGCGGTCGCCGCCAACGGCGGCTCGGTGTCGGTGCAGTTCTCCGACGGGCAGACCGAACCCGCCGTGATCACCGGCCGGGACCCGCTGACCGACCTCGCCGTCCTCAAGGTCGACAACACGCACCACTTCCCGGTCATCGCGATGGGCACGTCGTCGACGGTAAAGGTGGGCGAGGCGAGCGTGGTGCTCGGCGCCCCGCTGGGATTGTCCGGCACGGTCACGTCCGGCATCGTCAGCGCGCTCGACCGGACCATACAGGTCCCCGCCGAGAACGACAGCACGGCGCTGCTGGTGTCGGCGATCCAGACGGACGCTTCCATCAACCCCGGCAACAGCGGTGGCGCCATGGTCAACTGCGCGGGTCAGCTGATCGGGGTCCCGACGGCCGGCGCGACCGTGCCGAGTCCGTCGGGCGAGGCCAGCGGCGGCAGCATCGGGCTCGGCTTCGCCATCCCGGTGGACCTGGCCAGGACCATCTCCGACGAGATCATCGCCCCCGGCTCGGTGTCGCATGCCTACTTCGGCCTGCAGACGGTGCCGGTACCGCCGGCGGCCGCCACCCAGGCCGGAGTGCCGGAAGGGCTGTTCGTCCGGGCGGTGCTGGCCGACGGCCCCGCCGCCCAGGCCGGGCTGCACGCCGAGGACATCATCACCAAGATCAACGGCGAGGCCGCCATCAGCAACGTTCAGCTCCAAGAGCTGACCCTCACCAAGAAGCCAGGCGACAAGGTCCCGGTCGAGTACTGGCGAAACGGCCACACCGCCTCGACCACGATAACCCTGGGCACCCAGCCCTAGCCCACCCGTCACCGCAGGTGCGGCCGCCCACGCCCGCCGCTCATGGAGCCTTGTCGCCGCTCCCGGTACCCGTCAGCTCATCCGGGGCCTCACCGGTGACCGAGCCGGCCAGTGAGCCGTCGACCGAGCCATCCACGGACCCGGCGGCGGTCCATTCGGCTCCGGTCTCCTGGCGGTAGGCCTGCACGGCGGATTCGATGGTGGGGTAGAAGTGGCGCGGGTCAATGGTGCGGGTGAGGCCGTAGCGTTCGATCTTGCGCCGCACCGGGTCCTTGAGCTCGGCGAACACCAGGCTGGTGTGCTCAGTGTTCAGCGCCTCGTCGAGTTCTTCGAGCATGTCGGAGGCGGTGGTGTCCACGTCGGTGATCGGCTCGGCGGCGACCAGGATCCACCTCGGCGGAGGGTCGGTCCGGGCCATCCGCCTGATCTCGTCCCGGAAGGTCGTGGCGTTGGCGAAGAACAGCGGGCCGTCGAACCGGTAGATCACCAGGCCGGGCAGGTGCTGCGCCTCCGGGTAGCTGTGCACGTCGTGGTAGCCCTCGAGGCCCGTCACCCGGCCGAGTTCGGCGTCGTACGGCCACCAGGCCCGCCGGAAGACGTTGAGGATCGACAGCCCCACGGCGATGGCGATCCCGGGCAGCACGCCGAGCAGGACGACGCC
>JBPYFF010000411.1:0-7979 GCA_051984455.1 Acidimicrobiales bacterium
CCGGGTCGAGGACGACCATGGCGATCCCGCACGTCACCGCCGAGATGGCGGCGATGATGAGTGCCTGGATGCCCTCCTCGAACAAGTCGTTGATCGCGTCCATGTCCGAGGTGAGACGGGAGATGACACGGCCTGACGTGTACCGCTCATGGAACGACAGGCTCAGCCGTTGGCTGTGGTCGAAGACCCGCGTCCTGAGGTCGTACAGGATGTCCTGGCCGATCCTCCCCGTGCGTACCTGGAAGGGGTTGAACGTGACGGCCTGCACGATGGCGGCGACGATGACGCCGGCGACGGCGAGGGTCAACGGGAGCGCGTCGCCGCTCCCGCCCTTGCCGAGCGGCGGGATGCCGCTGTCGATGCCGTACTTCACGAGGTAGGGGCCGGCCAGAACGGCCACCTGATTGGCCGCAATGACGAGGCCGAGCACGATCAGCGCTCGCTTGTGCGGCCGCAGCAGTTCGGATGCCAGCCGGCGGCTCCGGGCCCGCAGGACGCCGGTCAGCTTGCCGCTGACGACCTCGGCGTCCTCGGCCGCCACGCCTCGCCACTGGTCGACGGTCGTCATGCTGATCTGCGCTCGGCCGGGTCGGCCTCCTGGGAGAGCACGGCCCGATACGGCGGCACCCGCTCCATCAGCTCGTGATGGAGCCCGACTGCCGCGATCCGGCCACGATGAAGAAACGCGACGCGATCGGCCAGCGCAACGGTGGAGGGGCGGTGGACAACGACGAGCGCGGTGACACCGTGCAGGACACGGGCAAGCGCCTCTTCCACCAGCGCTTCGGTGTGCACGTCAAGGGCGGATAGAGGATCATCGAGGACGAGCACTTCTGGCCGGTGCACGATGGCACGGGCGAGCGCCAGCCGTTGACGTTGGCCACCCGACAGAGTGAGGCCTTGCTCGCCGACACGAGTGTCCAGGCCCCACGGGAGGTCGTAGACGAAGCCGGCCTGGGCGGTTTCGATGGCGAGTGCGAGCTCAGCGTCGGTTGCGTCCGGCCAGCCGAGGAGGAGATTCTCTTTGACACTGGCGGAGAACAGGATGGGATCCTCGAAGGCAACCCCCACCCGGCTGCGAAGGTCTTCGAGCTTGAGGTCGCGAATGTCCTGGCCGTTCAGCGTGATTCGACCGCCCGTGACGTCGTAGAGCCGGGGCACGAGCAGTGCCATGGAGGTCTTGCCCGATCCGGTGCCGCCCACGAGGGCGACGGTTTCGCCCGGGGCGAGGTCGAGCTCGACGCCGTCGAGTACTGATCGATCGGTGCCCGGATAGGAGAAACGCACGCCCTCGAAGCGCAACCGCCCGCCGGTTCGACTTCCGGCGGCGCGCGGCAGGGCGATGGCGTCGGGCCGGTCGGCGATGGCAGGGACGACATCGAAGACCTCCCATATGCGGGCCGCCGCCGTCTCCGCCTCTTCCGCTGTCCCGATGATCCAGCCGAGGGCGTCGACCGGCCACGCGAGGGTGATGACCAGCGAGACGAACGCGACCAGTCCTCCCAGGCTCAAGTCGTGGCGGGCAACGGCCAGCGCCCCGCCGAGCAGCACCAACGCGAGGGTGATGTTGGGGACCAGCTCGATGGCGGCCCAGAAGCGGCCCAGCAGGCGGACGCGTTCCATGCCGGTGGCGTGCAACTCGCCGGCCTGGTGAGAGAAGCGGCGGCCGAGAAGGGGACCGCGCCCGAAAGCCTTGGTCACCCTGATCCCGGTGGCGGCTTCCTCGACCTGGGTCGTCAGGTCGCCGTTTTGGTCCTGCAAACGGCGAGAGACCGCCATGTAGGTGATTTCGAAGCGGCGCGACAACTCAATGATCGGCAGGGCGGCCAGGGCGACGATGAGCGCCAGCGGCCAGTAGAGGTGGAGCAGCAGCGCGACCACCAGGACATAGGTGGCGGTGTTTACGAGGAGAAAGACCAGGCCGAACCCGACGAAACGCCGGATGGTGGACAGATCGGTGGTGGCTCGGGACAGAAGCTGGCCAGATTGCCACTGGTCGTGAAACGAGACGGGGAGCCGTTGCAGGTGGGCGTACAACGAGTTTCGCATGTCGGTCTCCATGCCGAGGGCGGCAGTCGACAGGACCATTCGGCGTAGCCACATGGATCCCGCCTCGACCACACCGAAGAGCAGGACCAGGCCGGCCAGAGCCGCGATCCCTGCATGGGAGTTCTCCCGGATGGGGCCATCGATCAGGGCCTTGACGACGAGCGGGATGAGTGTGGACGCGACCAGGCCACCGAGCGCGCAGCCCGTCATCGCCAGCATCTCGCGGTAGTACGGGCGCACGTAAGGCCGGACGCGCCTCAGCGCCTCGAAGCGCACGACCTTGCACCGTATCGACGGCGAACGGCGGCGGCGAACGAGTTTTCAGGCCGGCGGGGGCCCCCCCGGGGGCTGCTCCGGCGGGGACTGCTCGGGTGTGGGCTGGCCGAGCGGGGGCTGCGCGGGCGCGGATTGCTCGGATGGTTGGGCATCCACGTCCCGGGGCGCGTCGGCCTGGGGTGGCGCAAACGGCGACTGTGCTTCGGCCGGCGCCGGCCGCTCAGGCGTAAACGTCGTCGCTCCCGTCGCGCCAGAGGCAGCCGGAGCCGGCGGGGGAGTCGGCATGGCGACGATGGCCAGGCCCCCTCCTGGCACCACACCGGTGATGAGGTTGAGGGGCGAGCCGATGGCGAGGTTGGGGGGCTGAGCCCCGGCCGGGCCGGTGAGGACGGTGCCGGTCGGCGGAAGCAACTCTCGAAGCCAGCCCGGGGTGGGCGAGACCATGTGCCAGCGCACCCCGTCCCACAACTGAACCGGACCGTGCATGAGGGCGTCGAGGCCGGCGGTGGACGGGCCGATCGTGACGAAGGGTACCGCGGGCTCGGGATCGCCGTTTACCAACACCCCCCGCAGGTGATCGGCGAGGAGTCGCCCGCCATTGGGGTCGTTGGCCAGGTTGCGAGCCCCGTCCACCAGGAACGTTATGAGGCTTGACGACGCCTGGGGGCCGGCCCACGCGATGACTTCCCCGAATCGGACCACCATCCCGGGTCCGGGCAGAACCTCGACCCGCCGGTTCACCGTTGCTCCGCGGTCAACAGCATTGGACGAGCCTAAATGACCGGCCGGGACCAGGGCGGGGACGGCCAGGTCTCAGGGTGCGCTGCCCTCTACGCTCAGCACCAGGACGGCCACGTCGTCTCGCCGGGGACCTTCGGCGAAGTCCTGCACCGCTCGTTGGACCGCATCGGCGATTGTTTCTGCGTCGGAACCGGCGCAGCCGGCCAGGACGGCCGCGAGCCGGTCCTCGCCGAATAGCTGGCGGCCTCGATGCGCTTCGGTCACCCCATCGGTGTAGAACACGAGGGCGTCGCCCGGTGCCAGCTCGGTCGCGACCTCGACCAGCGGGATCTCGGGGAACAGCCCGAGTAAACCGCCCGGCGCTCCGAGCTTGATGAGCGTCCCGTCGGCGCGGACGACGAACGGGAGGGGGTGGCCGCCGGAACAGACTGTCGTCCGGAACCCTTCGGCCGTGCGGATCAAGCGGGCCAGCACCACCGTGCAGAACTGCTCGTCGTCCTGGTGCTGACGCAGGATCGCCTCGTTGAGGCGGGCCAGGATGGCCGAAGGATGGCGCCGTCCGCCGGCCAGGGCCCGCAGGCTGTAGCGGACCATGGCGGTCAGCGCCGCCGCGGATGCGCCTTTGCCCCGGACGTCGCCGAGGGCGAGCACCCAGGCACCCTCGACGTCGAAGACGTCGTAGAAGTCACCCCCGACATCCACACCCGTCTGGGCCGGCTGGTAGCGGGCGGCGAGCCGGGCGCCTTCAACCCGGGGCAGGTGGCCCGGCAGCAGGCTCCGCTGCAGCGTCTCGGCGACCTGGTTGCGCAGCTCGTACGTGCGGGCATTATCGATGGCAACCGCGGCCCGATCGGCGAGGTCGGTCACCGTCTCGACGTCTCCGGACCGGAAGTGCCGCCCGCTGTCGGTCATATGGAGGCCGATCACGCCAACGCTCGTGCCGCGGGCCTGCATCGGGACCACCATGCCTGACCTGATGTCGAGCGCCCGTATCTGCTCGCGGTGCTCATCATCGAGTGCGGTCGCCTCTCCCAGCCCCGGATCGACGGTAGGGCCGGCCACCGCCTTTCCGGTGCGGACGGCATCGGCCAGGTAGCTGATCGCGGTCGTCTCTGGCCGGGCCGAGATCTGCCGCATCATCTCCTCTTTGGCGGGGTCGATGTGGGCATGGGCCACCGCTTTCAACCCCTGTTCCTCCACCACCATGACCGAGCAGGCGTCCGCCAGCTCGGGCACCAGCAGCCGGGCGACTCGCTCGACGGTCGTGTTCAGGTCGAGCGACGTCGCCAGCTCTCGGCTCGCCTCGGCCACGAACTGCTGGCGCCGGACGGCCCGTTTCTCGGCTTCGTACAGGCGGGCTCGGTCCAGAGCTTGAGCGCACTGATCGGCGACGGCGGCGATGAACCGCCGCTCCTCGTCGTCGAGGCCAGGATGGCTCGTCCAGGTCAAACTCAGGATGCCGATTGGGCGACCCTCGATTTCCAGCGGCGAGGTGTACGTCAGGGCCGGCTGGCCGTCATCGGTGAGGTGGGTCTCGAACGCCCGACCGGTTCGCAGGGCGTGGGTGGCGGGAAGGTCATCATCGAGCGAGACCCGGCGCCATCGGGCCGAGACTTCGGGACTGTAGTTGTGTTCCTGCACCAGGCGGAGCGTCTTGGGGTCGCGGCCGAGCAACCACACGCCCGCCCGATCGGCGCCCAGCGATTGCGTGACCACCTCAATCACGCTCTGGGCGACGTCATTAAGCCCCTGTCCTTCCGCCAGTCGGGCCGTCGCCGCTTGCAGGCGAGCCAGTCGCCAGGCGCTGGCCTGGGCGGCGGTTCGTTCCCGTCGAAGGGATTCCTCGATGAGACGTCGCTCTGTGATGTCCAGCAGCACGCCGACTACATGGGTGGCCTTGCCTCTGGTGTCGTGGCGAACCCGGATCTTGGCGTGCATCCAGCGCACGTTGCCATCCGCTGCCAGCACCCGGAAGTCGAGCTCCTGGGGCGCTCCTGAGTGGAGAGCTGCGTCCACCGCGGCTTGCAGATCAGCTCGATCGTCGCCATAGACGATGTCCAGCACGTCCCTGGCGCGGCTCCCCAATCGAGGCCACAAGCCGAGCATCTCACCCAGTGCACCCGTCCATCGGAGTTCCAGGGTCGACAGATCCAGGTCCCACGCAGCCATACCGGTTGCTTCTAGAGCCAAACCAAGCTGGAGATGGCCGATCGGCGCATCGTCGATCGTCAGGCGAAATCCGTCGCCCTCGACTGCGCCCGGACCGTCTTCGCTCTCTTCCGACTGAGCCAGCCGGTGCTCGAGTTGCTCGATCAGCGAGCGACGCAGGGCGACGATTTTCTCGCCTGGGGGCATGGCCAAGAGCTCCCCTGACCTCGACAGTTCTTGAGCTTGCTCGATCGTGACCGACCAATCCCGCAGGGCGACCAGCTGAGCGCGACTGAGGGCGAGGATGATGTCAACTCGAGCCTTGCCCTCCGCCGCGGCTGTCTCCACCTCGCGACGCACCAGATTGCGGGTCCCCGCCAGCGCCCGAGCCAGTGACAGCAGTTCGGGCGGCTGACCGCTCATGTCGCCGCCGGCGGGGATGCCGTCGAGCCAGGCCAGCTCCACCTCTCGAACGATGGCGTCATCATGGGCCGTCATCGTCAGGTAATCGGCCACGGGCAGGCCGGCGAAGCGGATCGGTTGCACCACGTCGAGGAGTTCGTTCAGCCCTGACTGGATCCGCTCGTCATGCCGCTGGCCGTCGATTTCCGCCCACACCACCTTTCCGTCGGGCAGGGCAGCCACATCCCACCTTCGGCTGAGAGCGCTGATCAGGTCGAGGCCCCGTCCTGTCGTCGCATCGGGACCATGGGGCCGAACGATCGGCATGGCAGGCGAGTAGTCGCGAACGCTGACCCGTGCGACACCTTCGGCATGGCTGACCTCGACCGTGAACGGTGTTCCCGCGTGCAGGATGGCGTTGGTCAAGAGCTCGGCACCAACCTGTACTGTCTGCTCGATCACGTCCTCGGGGCACCGCCACCTCTTGAGGTTTTGCCGCAGGAACCGCCGGCCCGTTCCCACGCTCCCCGGGCGGGGCTCAAGCTCGATGGTGACCCGCAAGGTGGTCGCGCCCGGCACGATCCACAGGGTAATGGTGGATCTCCCGATCGTAGGATCTTGGCGTGCAGGAAAGAGGGCCCATCCCTCCGACGATCGAATGGTGTGACGGTTCCGTTCGCTTGATCGATCAGCGTCGATTACCAGGTGAACTGACGTTTATCCATGCCCGGACCGTCGATCGGCTCTGCGACGCGATCACGACTCTGGCTATTCGGGGCGCACCCGCCCTGGGCGCGGCGGGAGCCATGGGTATCGCCCTGGCGGCAGTGACGGGCGTGCCCCTTGATGAGGCGGCCGCGAGGTTGCGGGCGACCCGGCCTACCGCCGTGAACCTGGCCTGGGGGATCCGCCGGGCCCTGGCAGCAGCCGATCCCGTATCCGAGGCCATTGCCGTGGCCCGCGAAGACGTGGCCAGGAACCAGCGAATCGGCGCCAATGGCGCCCCTCTCCTGGCCGACGGGATGCGTGTGCTCACTCACTGCAATACCGGCTCGCTCGCCTGTGTTGGCTACGGCACCGCGCTGGGCGTGATCCGGGCCGCCCACGAAGCGGGGAGGGGCCTGCGAGTTTGGGCCGACGAGACCAGACCGGTGTTGCAGGGAGCGCGGCTGACCGCGTGGGAGTTGCAGCGACTCGGTATCCCGGTGACGGTGATCGCCGATGGCCTGGCCGGGTCGCTCATGGCCGGTGGCGAGGTTGACTGCGTCATCGTCGGCGCCGACCGCATCGCCGCAAACGGCGACGTGGCCAACAAGGTGGGAACGTATGCGCTTGCAGTGCTTGCTGCCCACCACCAGCTCCCGTTCTACGTGGCAGCACCAACGTCGTCGATCGACCTGACGTTGCCGAGCGGCGGTGCCATCCCGATCGAGCGCCGGCCCGATGACGAGGTGGCGTTGGTGGCGGGCCAACGAATGGTGCCAACTGGTGTTGATGTCGACAACCGGGCCTTTGACGTCACGCCCGGAGCGCTGGTGAGCGCCATCGTCACCGACGAGGGAGTCGCCCGGCCGCCGTTTTCCCGCTCACTTGCCGCGATCGGCGTATCAACGAGCAGCGCTCATGCTCATTAAGGAAAGGGGAGGCAACGGCGCCGAACCCCGCCAGGGTCAACCAGGGTTGGCGAGCCGGCCGGTCGCAACCTCGCCAACCTGACCTGGTCCCGAACTACGGTCACCGCGATGCGGTTGCCGTTTCCTTGCGTGGTGGTTCTGGTCGGCCCGTCAGGCGCAGGCAAGTCGACGTGGGCGGCGGAGAACTTCCGTCCCAACCAGGTGGTGGCCTCCGACGAGTTGCGGGCCATGGTCGGCGAAGGGCCCGACGATCAGCGGGCGGGCAACGACGCGTTCGAGCTTCTCGACCTCGTCCTGGAGCGGCGCCTGCGGCGTCGACTGCTCACGGTCGTCGACACGCTCGGCCTCGACCGCGTCCGCCGCCTCGCGTACCTCGAACTGGCCCATCGCCACGGCGTTGCCTGTCATGTGGTGGTGTGGGACACGCCGCCCGAGGTGTGCCGGGCCCGCAACCGCGCCCGTGAGCGACCGGTCCCGGCCAAGGTGTTCACGGGCCAGATACGGGCATGGGAAGCGGCCGAGGCGATGATTCCGGAGGAGCAGTTTGACGGGATGCACCGGCCCAGCCCGGTTGAGGTCGTTCCCGCTGGCACCCTCGCCGCGCCCGCGTTTTTTGCCCGGCAGAGGGAGGGTCCAATGCCATTGCGATTCGGGCTGCAGTTGCCCAGCTTCAGCTGGGAAGGCGGGCCACCACAGCTGGCAGGGCAACTGGCTGCCATCGCTCGCGGC
>JBPYFF010000412.1:0-3762 GCA_051984455.1 Acidimicrobiales bacterium
CCCACCTCGAGCCGCCCGGCCTGGACCACCCGACCCAGGACCCCGAGATTCGATGCGTGGGCGGCGTTGAGATGCCGGAGGATGTCGAGCTGGCGCTCGATTCCCCCCGGCTGAGCGCGGGTCGTCATCACGCAACGAGAGCATGGCCGCCGGATGTCGAGCACGACTTCACCGATGCTCAGCCTTCGGCCGATCCAGCCCTGCTCGATGAAGTCGTCGCCGTCGGCGTCGATCATCACGTTGGGCCGGAACCGTGGCACCTCCCACTGGAGATCGGGTCGCTCCGCCGAGCCGGCACGGAGGCTGGCCGTGGTGAGGAGGTGGATGGGCGCGCTGTCGACGAATGAGCCGGCGGGCCCCTGCCATTGCAGCGGTTCCGACTCGTCGTCTTCGAAGTCCATCGGCATCTCGTAGGTGCCCCGACCTTCAGGGCGGGCCTCGACCAGCCGAACCGGCCGGCCGAGCCACTGCGTCAGCGCGGTATCGACCGACGGGCCGGTTGCGAGGGCGGTCTCGCCGGTAGGAAGTCGCACGGTCAGCTCGACGCCGGCCAGCATGGCCCTGGCGTCAAGGAGCCGGCCGTCCTTCTTGGCCGAGATGATGGTGCCGGATCGGGTGTCGAGCAGTCCGAAGCGGCGGTCCCCATCGATACCCGCCGGACCTACTACTACGCTCTCGCGCGCCTCGCCCCGCATCGACTTCACCGGGTATCGCCACAATCCCACCACCTTCATCGGCGCTGGCTCGCCTTGGCTCACTGGCGGGGCACCAGGTCGTCGGCGTCGGGTGACTGGACCAGGCCGTTGTCTCCGGCGGCCGCGGTCGACTTTTTCAGCGTGTCCAGGATCGAGAGGCCCTGGGCAACCAGATCGGTGACCACCTGGTTGACTCCCTCCGTGCCATTGAGGATGGTCAGGTTCGAACTGGCGATGCCGGCCGCCGCCGCCTGCACGATCGAGGGCAGGTTCTCGACGATGCGGCTGGCGGCAATGAGCTCCTGGTTGCCACCTTTCAGCGAGGTGGCCCGGGCCGTGTTGGCCCCGGCCTGCGCCTCGGCTGTCGTCCGCTCGGCGTAGGCGGCCCCGTCGGCCTGCAGCCGGGCGGCCTTGGCGTCCGCTTCCGCCAGCGTCGTCTTCCGGTAGGCGTCGCCTTCCGCCTGGAACTTGGCCTGGTCGCGCTCGGCCTCGGCCAGGGTGCGCTGGCGGTAGGCCTCGGCATCAGCCGGGCGGCGGACCTCCGCCTCGAGACGCTGGGCGGCCAAGTCAGCCTGACGCTGGGCAAGGGCGGTCTGCTGCTCGATCACCTCCTGGGTGGCGCGCGCCTCGGCCAGCGGCCCCGCCTGGGCGGCCTCGGCTTTGGCCTGTTCCGTCTCTGCCATGAAGCCCGCACGCTTGATTTCCGTGTCCCGCTCGTACTGAGCCTTGAGGGCCAGTGCCTCCCGCTCACGCTGAGCCGCCTCCTGGTCGGCCTTGGCCTGAGCGATCCGGGCCTGGCTGGCGACGGCCGCGGCGTGGGGTGCCGCCAGGTTGGTGATGTAACCAGTAGTGTCCTCGATCTCCTGGATCTGAAGGGCGTCGACCACCAGCCCGAGCTTCTCCATCTCGGCATGACTGGCGTCCTTGATCTCCTGGGCCACCCGGTCGCGCTCCCTGATGATCTGCTCGACGGTGAGCCCGCCGATGATGGACCGCAGGTGGCCGGCGAACACCCGGCCCACCAGTTCCTCCATCCGGTTTTGCTCAGCAAGGAAGCGGCGGGCGGCATTGGCGATCGACACCGGGTCGTCGCCCACCTTGAACACCGCCACCGCCCGGACATTGAGGGGAATGCCCTGGTTGGTCAGGCAGCCCTCGACGATCTCGGCCTCCCGGAGCGTGAGCGAGAGGATGCGGGCCTTCTGCTTGATCGGGAGAACGAAGCTCCCGTGGCCGGTGACAATCCGGAACTGTGTCGCCTGAGCCTGTTTCTTGGAACCGGAGATCAGCAGAGCTTCATTGGGGGCCGGTACATGCCAGAACAACATCGGAACTCCTTTTTGGGGCCAAATCAGGGAAAGGGCGTGACGACGACGGATCGGGCCGACGGGGCTTCGATCACAAGGACGCGGGCGTGCTTCTCGATCGGCTGGTCAGACCACGCCGCGAACGCCTCCGTTCCACCCCGCACGGGAAGGAGCACTTCGCCTGGTCCGTCGGCCGGGATCGGGACCGTCACTCGCCCAATCGCCCCAACCAGATCTTGCTCCCCGTCAGCGGGCATGCCCGACCGGTTTTCGTGCCCTCTGCCGCATCACGAGTCCTCGCCGGCCACTGTACTGAGCCATGACGGGTGGCCGCCTTCGGCTACGGCGTGAAGTCCTTGGTCACCCCCGCCGCCATGGCGGCGCCATAGCGGAAGGCGCCCGACGACCAGACATCGCAGTACCAGTAGAAGCCGGCGACCGTGCCCTGGTTGGTCGGGCAGAAGTGCGTGCCGGCCGGGTCCCGAACCAGGTTCTGTCCCGGGCCTGGCTGATTCCCGCACGGCTCGAAGTAGAGACACGGGAGGGAAAACGTGAACGCCCCGTTGTTCTCGACCGAAGCCCCGGCATCCATGAAGCTGGCGTCAGGACTGGCTGCCGCCACCTCGGCCAGGACCTGATTGAGGTGATCCCAGAGGGGATTCGCCTCCGTCGTGAGCATGATCGGGTACCCGGCGATGTAGACGTGGGCGCCGATGCGGGCGAAGGTGGCGATCGCGGCCTCTGCGTCAGCCTGGTACTTGGCGTAGAAGGCACCGGTGAAGGGCTGGACGCCATTCATGCACGGGGAGAAGGAATCGCCAACAAACTCCAGCACCACCGCCTCAGGACGGAAGGTGGCCGCGTCCTGGCCCATGACGTTCAACCACGTGCAGATACTGGCGCCTCCATACTGGACGTCCCGGGTGACCGCCCCGGAAAGGGCCATGTTGAAGAACGGGGCGGCCTGCATCGCCAGACCATCCCCGTATTCGGCCACGCGGACCGGCCCAGGACCGACTGCCGACCCGTAAAACCGGGAGGTTCCAAAGTCGAATACGCCTCCGTCACTGGTCACCGTCCAATAGCCAGTCCCGGTGGGAGCGGCGGCAATCGTGCGAATCGGCCGGCCCAGCCCGGACCCGCCCATCGACCCAAAGAAGCCGGCGTCGCCGAAGGTGAAGATGCCTCCGTCGGCCGCCACCAGCCAGTAGCCGCGGCCGGTGGGCGTCGCGGCCATGCCGACCACCGGTTGGTTGAGGCGGATGCTGCCCAGGGAGCCGAAGAAGCCGGCGTCGCCGAAGGTGAAGATGCCTCCGTCGGCCGCCACCAGCCAGTAGCCGCGGCCCGTGGGCGTCGCGGCCATGCCGACCACCGGTTGTGTGATGGCGACGCCGGACATCGATCCGAAGAATCCGGCGTCGCCAAAGGCGAAGACCCCACCATCCGATCCGGCCAGCCAGTAGCCCTGACCAGAGGTCGTTGGTGCCATACCCACGACCGGGTCGCCGGCTGAAAGATGACCCTCTTCGATGACTCGGGCAGGTGACGCCGCCCATGCCGTCGTGGCGACCGACAGGCCGACTAGGGCCGCCGTGACGAGAGCCGCGCCTGCAATCCAGCCGAGCAATCTTCCCCTGCTATCGCGCCTGCCGCGAAGGCGGAACCGGCCATACAACGTCTGAGCCACCATCCCCCCGATAACCGGTGGGACTGTACCCGAGTGACAGCCAGGCTCAAACCCGACGTCGGATGTGCGGGAG
>JBPYFF010000413.1:0-3796 GCA_051984455.1 Acidimicrobiales bacterium
TCGATGAGTGGTCACCCGGATGAACCTCCTGCGCCGACCAGCTGATCCAATGTCACTGCGGTAAGGCCCCGCTCATCGAGCTCGGACGAGATCGGCCCCAGGGCGTCGAGCGCCCGCCGGCAGGACCCCGGGGGCGAGTACCTGTCGGTGTCGTGGAGCAGCACGATGGTGCCGGCCGTCAAGTGGCGCCGAACTCGCTGGGCGACGGCGACCGCGTCCGGTTCGGCCCACTCCCTGCCCCAGGCGGACCAGAGCACCAGGCCGAGCCCGTGTCGCCGGGCAGCCAGCATGGTGCCGCCAGTCGTTTGGCCGAACGGTGGTCGGAACCACTTCGGCGTCGCACCCGCGGCAGAGACCGCCTCGATCGCGGCGTCGAGGTCTCGCTCAACCCACCACGGTGTGCGGACAAAGTGATGCTTGTGCCGGTGGCCGTGGACCTCGACCTGGTGTCCTCTCTCCAGGATCTCGCTGACGAGGTCGGGGTGGGCCTCGACCAGGGAGCCGACGCAGAAAAAGGTGGCGCTCAGGCCCAGGTCAGCCAGCCGATCGAGGACCCGTGGCGTGGTTTCAGGGTCGGGCCCGTCGTCAAAGGTCAGGGCGACGGTCCCCCTTGCCGGGCCGCGCCATCGACACAGGTTGGCAGGAAGGGCCCGGATCGGGACCCACTGCCCCAGGCTCACGACGCTCGGGACCATGTGCACGGCCACGGCGGCACCGACCGGGCCCCACGCCTTGTTCACCCCTGGCTGGCCTGGGCCTCGTCGCCCTCCGCCTTCATCAGCCACCAGTCCAGGTAGCGACGCATGCCGTCCTCGAACGATGTTCGCGCCTCCCAGTCAAGGAGCTGTTTGGCTTTGCCGGCCGAGACCTCGCGGCCGGCGTAGTCGCCAGGGCGGCCCGGCACGAACTCGATTGGCAGAAGAGGATTGATCAACTTCCGCACCACTTCGGCCGCCCGGCGTATGCTCACCGGTTCCGGGCCCTCGAGGTTGATGATCTGGTCTGCGGCTCCATCGCCCAGGACGGCCAGGTGGGCCTCGGCCAGATCCTCGACATAGACGTAGTTGCGGAACTGCAGACCGTCTCCGTAAATGGTGAGCTTCTCGCGCTGAAGGGCGCGACCCACAAAGCGCGGGATGACGAGCTCTTCACGCATACGAGGACCGAAGGGAATCCCGTACCGCAAGATCGTGTAGCGGAGGCCGTACAGCTCGCCGAAGCTGGTGACGGCGAGCTCTGCCGCCAGCTTGGAGGACGTGTAAACGTGCTCGGTGCCGCTCATGAACAGGGGGGTGTCTTCTGTGGCGATGCCTTCTCCGGCGGCGGCGGCGTACACCCAGACGGTGCTGGCGAGGACCGTGCGCCCGACCTGGTTGCGGCGGGCGGCCTCGCAGATTCGCGCCGTGCCGACGACGTTGACGTCCATGCACGTGATCGGGTCGGCCATGGCGTCGTTGACGTTGGAAACGCCCGCCAGGTGAAAGATCACGTCGCAGCCGGACGTGGCCCGCACCAGCGCCGACAGATCCCGGATGTCGGCATCTCGATAGATCGCGTCGGTCCTGCCGGGAGGGCGGCTGTCGATGATGACCACCTGATGGCCGGCCGCGATCAGCTTATCGACGACATGCGACCCGATAAATCCGGATCCGCCGGTTACGGCCACTTTCATACCGTCGTTGACCTCTTTCTCGTGCTGTTGGCGATCACAGTACTGATACCGGTGATGACCGATGCCGCTTCGTCGTCCGACATGTCTGAGTGCACCGGCAGGCAAATGTGACGGGCGCAGACGTCGTCGGCGACGGGAAACGATCCTGCCGCCCAGTCGCCGAAGACGGGTTCCTGGTGAAGCGGACGAGCGTAGACCTCACCGCTGAGGGCGATCCCGTGTTCCTCGCGGAGCGACTGCTTGATCTCGGATCGGTCGAGACCTGGTGAGAGGAGGGCGACGTACTTGTAATAGTTGCTCTTGCAGTTCGACGGCAGAGGGAGCGGAATGATGCCGTCCCCGCCGGCCAGAGCTTCGTCGTATCGTGCTGCCGCGTGTTGCCGGGCCGCGACGAACTCGTCGAGCCGGTGAAGATGCACAAGCCCGACGGCAGCATGCAGCTCGCTCATGCGCCAGGCGTAGCCCATGCGAACGTGCTCACCGCCGAGGAAGCCGGCTTTGCCCTGATCTCGATAGATGATGGCCTCGTCCCGGAGCCGCTCGTCGGCGGTGACGATCACGCCCCCTTCTCCACTCGTGACCACCTTTGTCGGGTACATCGAGAAGGCGGCCGCCCGTCCGAACGAGCCGGCGGGATGGCCGTCGAGGGAAGAGCCGTGGGCGTGCGCCGCGTCCTCGATCAAGGTGAGCCCCCGTTGCCGGCACAGAGCCTGGATGGCGACCACTTCGGGGGAAATGAGCCCGCCAATGTGGACGACGAGGACGGCGCGGGTCGCTGGTGTGATCGCGGCCTCGACCGTCGCAGCCGACAGCGCCAGGGTGCTGGCCGACACGTCGGCAAAGCGGGGAATCGCCCCCGCATGGAGAACCGCGGCGGCGGTGGCGAAGAAGGTGTTGGTGGGAACGATGATCTCGCTGCCTTCGAGTCCGAGGCAACGCAGGATGATCTCGAGCGCGCTCGTCCCGCTGCTGACGGCCACCGCGAAGGGCGCCTGGTGCTGATTCCGGAACGCTTCTTCAAAGGCCTGGGTGTGAGGTCCGAGGGTAAGCGAGCCGGTTCGCAGCGACTCGTCGATCAGGGTCAGGATCTCTTTGCGGTCCTCGGGTGAGAATACGATGCGCGCCGCAGGCACCTGGCGGATGGTCATGTCCCTTCCGGCACCGTTTGGCCGGTACCGGCCACTTCGCTGGCCAGGCGGGAATCCCGACTGAGCATCAGCAATCCGGCTCCGATGGCCGCCAGGGCCAGCAGGACGAGCGGGCCGCGAACGCCGTCGAGTAACAGCTCGTCGCCGAACAGCGAGATGCCGATGAGCGAGGCCACCAGTGGATCGGTCACGGTGATGATGGGCAGCGAGACGGTGGGGTGACCGGCCTGATAGGCGGTGGAGATCAGCAGCATGGCGATGAGTCCCGCCGCGACCAGCGCATACGGCGTCCACGACCGGAACGTGGCGGCGAGACCGTCGTCGAAGGATCCGGAAAAGGTCTTGGCCATGACGGCCATGAACGCGTCCGCAATGCCGGCGGCGAGGGCGAAGAAGGCGGCTCTGGTCGATCCCACCGCCTTCAGCCCGGCGGCCAGAGCGACACCGGCGGCTGCCGTTACCGTCGTCGTGGTCAGGATCCAGTCCCGCATCCCTGCGACGGCGGAGCTCTCCTCATTGGGGGCGGCGACGATGAGGAACACGGCCAGTCCTAGCAGGACCATGGCGACGGCCGTCCACTGCCGCCGCGTGATGGGTTCGTGGGTCCACGCCGATGTCAGCACGAGCGCGAACACCAGCGAGGTGGTGATCAGCGGCTGCACCACCACCAGTGAGCCCCGGTGCAATGCCGCCGCCTGGAGCCCGAATCCCACGATGTCCGCGGCCAGCCCGAGCAGCCACAGTGGGCGCCGGACCAGCCGAAGCAACAGGCGCGGCCGGGCTGCCTCCTCTGGCGGCGCCTCCAGGGCGGCGCGCTGCTGAAGCACGACACCGGCTCCGTACACGAAAGCCGACAGAAGGGCAAGAAAGACAATCACAGGCGCCTACACCCTACGGCCGTCGCGCCCATGGTCGCCACGATACGGCGTCGGACTGGCCAAGGGCGGGGAACGAGTCGAACGTCACAGCGGTGCCA
>JBPYFF010000414.1:0-9784 GCA_051984455.1 Acidimicrobiales bacterium
ATGATGGGCTGCTCCACGCTGATTCAGCCGTTGTGCGAGCCGGTCGGGCCCGGGTCATTTCTGCAGTTCGTGTGACCGACGAGCGCCATCGCGTTGTGGGTCTCGGGTCGGTCTCCTCGGATGCCCTGACAGGCCAGGGGACGAGCCATCGAAGAGCCCTTGGGCCAGAGGACGACGACGACTTCTACCGCGCCGGTTCTCCTCCGGACAACGGCGTGCCGGTCGACGATTTCCTGGCGTTGGAACCGGCGGGTGAACACGATGGGCGCATGCTGTTTCGGATGCCCTTCCACGAGATACTCCGCAATGTGAATGGCGTGTTGCACGGAGGCGGAGCGACACTGCTGGTCGAGCTAGCAGCCCTCCGGGTCGCTACCCCGGTGGATGGGGGTGCGGAAGCTGTGGTGGAAGCGATCGAGGTCCACTTTCTTGCCCCCGGTCTGACCGGCCCGTTTCTGGCGAGCGTCAAGCCGCTCTCCGGCGGGTCATCGATCGTTGCGGAAGTTGAGGCCAGTGACGTCGGCAACGGCGGTCGTCCAGTGGCCCTCGGTCTCGTCAGCCTTCGTCGAGGCGCTTAACTGTCACCCCCTCCGTTTACGATGGAACCATGTTCGGGTGATGAGCCCGGCGGGATCGTCGGCGCTGCGCCGGCCTGGGTCAGGCAGCTGCTCCCGAGGAGCGGCTGGAGGTTCCACCCTCAGGACGACCGCCATGTGCCGTGAGCTTCGCGTTCTTCGACAATCCATCGCCAGCTACGCCGGCCAGTTTGACGCCCGGTCCCTGAGCCCGGCCCAGGCGGGCGAGGTGGTCCGGCTGTGCGCCCAGATCGAGGCGTCGGCCGCCTCGATCAAGGCACTGGCTGCGGCCCGCTCGGCCGAGGCGAGCGGCTGGAAGCTCGAGGGCTATCGTTCTCCCGCCGATCAGCTCGCCCATGACGCCGGTATGAGCCCGGCCGCCGCCAAGCGGGCGCTCGACACCGGCCGCCGGATGGCCGACCAGCCGGAGGTGGCCTCGGCCGCGCTGGCGGGGGAGCTGTCGGCCGAGCAAGCCGCCGCCGTCTCCGAGGCGGTGGCGGCCGATCCCGCCAAGGCGGGGGAGCTGATCGACACGGCCAGGCACCGCTCGCTCCCTGAGCTGAACGAGGAAGTGGCCCGAATCAAGGCTGCCACCGCTGACCAGGAAGCCCGCTGGCGGGCGGTGCATGCCAAACGGTCCTTCCGGCGCTGGAGCGACCGGGATGGCGCCTTCCAGGGCCACCTCTACGGCCACCCCGAAGACGGCGCCGGGCTGTGGGGGATGCTCGACCCCCTCCGGCGGCGGCTAAACGTGCTCCGGCGGGAGGCGGGCGCTCCTCCCGACACGCTCGACGCCCTCGACTACGACGCCCTGATCGCGATGGCTGCCATCGCCACCGGCACCGAGGGCGAGCTCCGACTGGCCGATCTCCTCGACCTCGGGCTCTTCCCCCAGCTCGACGCCTCCTTGGTCTCACGGCCGCGGTCATCGCCCACCCCTCGAGGGACCAAGAAGCTGGCCGGCAGCCCCCTGCGGGTCATGATCCGGGTCGATCTCGATGCGCTCTTGCGGGGGGTGGCCCTCGACGGCGAGCTGAGCGAGATCGCAGGCTACGGCCCCGTGCCCGTCTCGGTCATCGAAGACCTGCTGGCGACCGAGAGCCCCTTCATCGTCGGACTGCTCACCAAAGGCCAGGCCCTCACCGGTGTCTACCACCACGGCCGCCGCCCGAACGCCCACCAGCGCTCCGCCCTCGACTTCTTGTACCCGGCGTGCGCGGTCGAGGGATGCGCCTCCCGCGCGGGGCTGCAATACGACCATCGGGAGGACTTCGCCCGGACCAAGATCACCTCCTTCGACCTGCTCGACCGGCTGTGCGGTCATCACCACCGCAAGAAGACCAACGACGGCTGGGCTTTGGTTGACGGACGGGGCAAACGGGCCTTCGTCCCCCCCGGCGACCCGCGCCATCCGGGGCGGGCGAATGGCGCCTCGCCGCCCCGCCCACCTCCGTGAGGCCGAGTGCACTGGGAAGGTCGGGCCAACTGTCCCGCCGCCTGGCTAAGACCTCTGCTGGTACCGGTACAGGTCTCGCAGCAGCGCGATCTCGGCGCCGTGATGCAGGACCTCACGATTGATGTGAAGGATCAGCGCGGCCATGGGGTACTCGCTGAAGGGGCCCTCGGCCGGGCCGCAGGGTCGAGCCAGGCCGGCGTCGTCCAGCCCCCGAACCCCCGCCATCCACGCCGCGTAGGAGTCGTCGAGCATCGTCAGCCCACCGGCCGCGGTGGCCGACCATTCGGCGGTCTCTTCAGTGAGGGCGCCGCCAAAGGCCCCGAAGTGATTGGACGCCCGTTGGCCCAGCACGCCCACCGATATGTGAGCCATCCGCCAGGCGATCGTCGTCAGAGGTGGAGGGATGGGTTCCGGGCGCTCGATCTCCAGCACATAGGGACCGCGCCCAACGGCCGAGGTGACCGTCGCCGAGCGCGGACGGATGCTCCAGGAGCCGGCGACGGGTTCCCAGAGGTACTCATCGTCGGTCAAGCCGTCCAGCCGGGGCCGGAGATGGGCCGTCCAGTGCCAGTCCAGTTGATCGACCAGTTCCTGTGTCCAGTTCACGGTCACGCTGACACTCTCCGGTCGCGGCGCTTGACGGCCACCAGGCAAGCTCCCATACTCCGGCCAACGCGAGCAAGAGGCAGTCAACCGTGAAGCTGGATCTCCTCTACGAAATCGACGCCCCGAAACCGTGGACCGGTCCGCACCCCTCGGGCCAGCGGGCGGCCGAGCAGCGGGCGTACCGCGAAGCGGTCGAGCAGATTGCGCTCGCAGATCGGCTCGGCTTTCACACGGTGTGGGCGGTCGAGCACCACTTCCGGGAGGGCCGTTCCCATTGCCCTGCCCCGGAAGTCGTGCTCGGCTATCTCGCCGCCGTGACCGAGCGTTTGCGGCTCGGCTTCGGTGTCACCCTCACCCCGTTCGGCTTCACGCCGCCGCAGCGGATCGCTGAGAAGGTCGCCGCCGTCGACATCCTGTCCAACGGGCGGGTCGAATGGGGCACGGGGCGGTCGACGCCCATGGAGCAGACCGCCTTCGGCATCGATCGGGAACGTTCCCGGGACGACTGGCGGGAAGCGATCGAGATCGTTTGCGGCATGTGGCGGGAGGAGTATTTCGAGTACGAGTCGGATCGGTTCCGCTTTCCCCGGCGCATGGTCACGCCCAAGCCGGTCCAGGATCCCCACCCACCCTGCTGGATGGCCGCCACGTCAGATGGCTCGGCCGAGGTAGCCGGCCGCTCCGGCCTGGGATTGCTGTCGTTTTCGATCATGCAACCGCTGGAGCGGATGGCGGCGCACATTGCGGCGTACAGAAGCGCGTCCGAGCACGCCACCCCGCTGACGGACGTCACGACCAACAAGGTCGCGGCCTACACGCTCGTCCACGTCACCGACAACAACCGGAGGCGCCATGCAGATGTGTGGCGATCGGTTGGCTGGTGGTATTCCAATCTGGCTGAGTTCACTCTCCAGTGGGAGTTGCCCCACCTCTCCGAGAAGGAAAGGGAGTCGGCCTTTCCTCTCTTGAAGCCCCTCATCGAAGGCGACGTTCCGATTGAACGATTCGACCACGCCGACATGATCGTGATCGGCGACACCGAACGGTGCATCGAGAAGATGAAGCACTACGCCGATCTCGGAGTCGACGAGCTGATCTGCTACGTCCAGTTCGGATATCTGCCACATGAGGCGGTCATGCGGACGGTCGAAGTCCTCGGAAAGGAGGTCATCCCTGAGCTCGCCGCCTACCGAGCTCAGACGCGGGACAACTGACGCCGCAGGCCGCGGCTACCGTGACGCGGTGCAAGACACGGGGGTGGCGGGACGCGAGCGCAGTCAGCGCGCTCCTGTCCTGACCATCGTGGCGGCCACCCTGCCGCTGCTCGCCCTGCTCCTCGTATCACTGGCCCGGCTGGGCGCGACCTACGCGCCCGACGGGGACAACGCCGGGATCGAGATGCGCGTACGGGACATTGGTCACCACGCAGTCCTTCTCGGGCCCTACTCCCGCGCCGGCTGGTACCACCCGGGTCCGGCTCTGTTTTATCTGCTCTGGCTGCCCTACCAGCTGACCCGCCATGCCTCGCTCGCCCTCGTTGCCTCGGCGACCCTGATCAATCTGCTGAGCGTCGCCGGCATCGTCGCCATCGTCTATCGACGGGCTGGCCGAGCCGCGGCGTGGTGGGCCGCCATCGTCGTGCTGCTCGACCTGCGGGTCCTGGGTGCGACCGCCATCCAGAACGTCTGGAACCCGATGGTATCCATCCTCCCCTTCGCCCTCTTCCTCGTGACAGCGTGGTCGGTCCTGTGCGATGACCGCTGGATGCTGCCGGTCGCGGCCGGCGTGGGCAGTTTTGTCGTGCAGTGCCATGTTGGTTTCATCCTTCCGGTCGCGGCGGTCGGAGTGCTCGTCGCAGCACGGACCTTGATCCGGCTGCGCCATGAGCGCAGGTGGTACCGGCCCCTCGCCATAACCCTCGCCGTCACGGCCGTGATGTGGGTCCCGCCGGTCATCCAGGAGCTGACCGGGCATCCTGGCAACCTGACCCTGATCCTCCGCTATGCCAGAGCGCCACGCGGCACATGGGGCTGGCCGGAGGGGGCGAACACCGTTATGACGCAGATCGGCCGCCTCCCCGCCTGGATCGTCGGCCGAAAGCCGGTTCCTGCTTTCGTCGCCTCCCCGAAGCTGCCGTTGTGGCCCGGGCTGCTCGGCGTCGGCGCCCTTGTCGCTGTCAGTGTCGTGGGCGCCCGACGGCGCCAAACGGACGTGCTGTGGCTTGTGCTCGTGGTCGTGATCACCGGTTTTGCCGCGGCCGCGTTCATCGAGCGGGTCGACGGACCGGATTGGTCGTACCTGAGCGACTGGATCAGCAGCATCGGGCTGGTGTTGTGGATCGCAGTTGGCGTGTGCGCGCTCACGCCTCAGCGGCGGCCGGTGCAATCGACGTTTCTCACCGCCGGGATCGCGGTACTTGCCGCAAGCTTGGCGATTGGCGGGACGTGGAACGCATTGGCCGCGCCACACTTCGGCAGCCAGAGTTCATCCGCCATCACTCATCTTGCTGCCGCGGGCCGTCAGTGGGCTGATGGCAACCAGGTGCACGCGGTAAGGCTGGGCCTCGGCCCCGACCCCGATCTGGCGCTCGGCGTTGTGGCAACGGGAACGGGGGTGGTCCTCCAGTTGGAACGGCACGGCATCACCACCAAGGTGGACCCGGTGTGGGAGCCGGCGTTTGGCTCATCCCGGATCATTCGCGGCCCGTGGACCGGTCCGTCATTGATCGTCGGAACCTCCTACCAGCCGCCGCCGGGAGCGAGACGCCTCGCGACCTCAGGACCATACGTCCTCTACCTCCTCAGCCCCTGACTCACGCACCATCACTGTCAGCGCGAAGGTCACCTCATAAGCTCCAGCCGTATGAACGATCGCATGCGGATCGCGCTCACAGAAGCAATCGGGACCGCCCTGCTTGTCATCGGTGGCGTCGGGACCGCGGTCATCGCGGGCAAGGCGGTGGGAAACACCCAGGGCATCGCCTTCGCCTTCGGCCTGAGCCTGCTAGTAATGGTGTACGCCATAGGCCCCATCACCGGCTGCCACATCAACCCCGCCGTCACGATCGGTCTGGCGGTGGCGAAGAAGACCAAGTGGGAACAGGTCCCCTGGTACGTGGTGGCCCAGGTCATCGGCGCCATCATCGGCGCCCTGCTGATCTTCATCATCGCCCACGGCGTCCCCGGGTTCAGTGCGGTCAAAACCGGCTTCGGGTCCAACGGCTACGGAAAGCACTCTCCAGGCGGATACGGCATCTTCGCGGTGGCGGTGACCGAGATCCTGCTGACCGGAGTCTTGATCTTCGTCATCCTCTCGACCTTCCACGGCAAGTTCCCGCTCGGCTTCGCCGGTATCGCCATCGGCCTGACCCTCACCCTGATCCATCTCATCAGCATTCCGGTCGACAACACGTCGGTGAACCCGGCTCGCAGCATCGGGCCCGCCCTGTTTCAGGCCCACTGGGCGCTGGCCGAACTGTGGGCGTTCATCCTCTTTCCCCTCATCGGCGGCGCGCTCGGTGCGATCGTCTACCGCTTCATGACGGGCGAGATCGGCGCCGCCCCCCGGCCCGGGACCGCCTGACAACCTGGGCGACCTGGGCTGACAACCTGATAGACAGGCCGGTGTGATCCTCGACCGGTTCCGAGTGACCGGCCGCGTCGCCATCGTCACCGGCGCGGGCCGCGGCATCGGAGCCGCCTCGGCCCTGGCCCTGGCGGATGCCGGGGCCGACGTCGTGCTCACCGCCAGAACCAGGGAGCAACTCGACATCGTCGCCCGGCAAGTCACTGAAACCGGCCAGCGCGCGGTCGTTCATCCCGCCGACGTGAACGATCTCGACGCCCTGTCGGCTGTCGTGGACAACACCATGACGGCGTTCGGGCGCATCGACATCGTCGTAAACAACGCTGGCGGTACTGCGCCGCGACCCTTCCTCGACACGACACCGGGCTACTTCGAGCGGGCCTTTCACTTCAACGTCACGACCGCGTTTGCGCTCTCCCGCCTGGTCGCGCCTCACATGCTCAAGACCGCCACCGCGGAAGAGCCTGCGGCCATCATCAACATCTCCTCCGCCATGGGCCGCTTGCGGGACCGAGGGTTCGTGGCCTACGGGACCGCCAAGGCGGCCCTTCTTCACCTGACCAGGCTGATGGCTATCGACGTCGCGCCCCGCATCCGGGTCAATGCCATCGCGGTCGGCTCGGTCGCGACCGTTTCCCTCGAAACTGTCCTCACCGACGACGACCTGCGCAACGAGATGGTGGCTCGCACTCCACTCCACCGGCTGGGAGACCCGGAGGACATCGCCCTCGCCGCGCTGTACCTGGCGTCACCCGCGGGGAGCTTCATCACCGGGAAAGTGCTCGAAGTAGACGGGGGAATAGAGGCGCCCAACCTGGCGCTGGGCCTCCCCGACCTCTAGCCCGACCTGTAGCCCGAACGCCTGGCGAGCTAGCGGGTCTTGACCGTGTCGGTGTCCCGGCCGGATCGCAGGAGGCTTCCCGGCGTCGCTCCGGTCGGCGCCCCCTCGACGACCGTTTCCACTCCGTTGACGAAGACCCGCACGACTCCGCGGGACCCGGCCGTCAACCGGGCGGCTCCGCCCGGCAGGTCCCGCACCAGGGTGGCGTCCTCCGAGCCGATGGTCGAGGGATCGAACACGACCAGGTCGGCCCAATAGCCCGACTGGAGACGGCCTCTCTCCTTCAACCCGAACAGCTGAGCCGGCGCGTCGGTAATGAGCTGAACCGCCCGCTCCAGCGGCACCAGTTGCCGGCCCCGGATCATGTCGCCGACGAATCGGGTCGTGTACGGCGCCCCGCACATGCGGTCGAGGTGGGCGCCCGCGTCCGATCCTCCGAGCAGCGCCCGGTCGTCGTTCCATACCTGGCGGCGAAGCTCCCACGTGGCGGGGTCGTTGTCCGGCGGCATGGGCCACAGAACGGTTCGCAGTTCGTCCTCGGTCACGATGTCGACAAGGGTGTCAAAGGCGGGCCGGCCCCGCTCCGTGGCCAGGTCCCCCACGACCCGGCCCTTCAATCCCTGATTGGCGGCAGAGAACGTGTCCCCGATCACGTAGTGGTCGAAGTCGGCCAGCCGCTGCAGCACCCCGGCTTCGGGGCTGCGGGCCCGTCGCATCATCTCCTCGCGGACGGAAGGATCGCGGAGCTTGGTGATGCGCTCAGGCACCGGCAGGCTGAGGATCTCCCCCCAGCCCGGGATGAGGTTGAGGGCACAGAAGGTGAGGAAGCTCATGTTCATCGGCACCAGCGCGGGCATGGTCAGCGCCACGATCCTTCCCCCCGCCGCCTCGGCCACCGTCGACGCCGATAGCTGCCGGGTGACCCTTTCGGGTACCCGGGAATCCACCGTGAGCACGTTCCAGTTGAGAGGACGGCCGGCCGCAGCCGACATCGACACCAGCAGGTCGACCTCCTCGTCGCTGAAGGTGTCGAGGCAGCCGGAGACGATGCCCTCGAGCGTCGTCCCTTCGTGCTGGCCGACCTCCCGGCAGAGCCTGAGCAGCTCGTCTCGCTGGGCCCAACGGGAGGCCACCGGATTGCCGTCCCCGTCAGAGTGGGTGTGCGACAGGGTGGTGGAAAAACCCAGCCCGCCGGCCGCCAGGCTCTCGGACAGGACGCCGGCCATCCGTTCGAGTTGCTCGGCGGAAGGCTGGCCGCCGACGGCATGCTCCCCCATCACGTATCTGCGGATGGCGCAGTGACCGACGAGAAACCCGGCATTGACGGCGATCGCGCCTCCGTCGAGGCGTTTCAGGTACTCGGCGAAGGATTCCCAGCCCCATTGCACGCCGTTTTCCAGCGCCGCCAGCGGCATGCCCTCGACCCTGGCCATCATCCGCCTGGTGTAGTCGGCATCTTCGGCGTGGAGCGGGGCGAGGGTGAAGCCGCAGTTGCCCCCGATCACGGTCGTCACGCCATGCACGTTCGACGGCGTGGCGAGCGGATCCCAGAACAGCTGGGCATCGTAATGGGTGTGAGGATCGATGAAACCGGGCGCCACGACCAGGCCTTCCGCCTCCACCACGCGGCCGGCTGGCTCGCGCTCGCCGTCCTCGTCATCGAGCACAACGATGCGGCCGTCCCGAATCCCGACATCGCCCCGGCGCGCCGGCGCACCTGTCCCGTCGACGATGGTTGCTCCCGTGATCAGGTAATCGAGCATGCTCGAAGCTACCGCGTGCTGGTAAAAACCACACTGCTAGAAAGAAGGGCGTGGCCACGGTCGCCGACCTCGTCCTCGCACGTGAGCATGACCCGCACCCCGCCATCCTCTTCGAGGATGAGTCGTACACCTACGCCGAGTTCGCGACCGCCAGCCAGGCGCGCGCCGGCGCCGCTCTCGCGTTGCGTGCCCGCGATGGCCGCCCGTTTCACATCGGCGTGCTATTGGAAAACGTGCCGGAGTATCTCTTCTGGATCGGTGGGGCGGCGCTGGCCGGCGCCACCATCGTCGGTATCAATCCCACCCGGCGGGGCGCCGAGCTCGCGGCGGACATTCGCCATACCGACTGCCAGCTGATCATCACCGACTCGACCCAGGCCAGCCTGCTCGACGGGCTCGACATGGGCATTGCCCCTGATCGAACCCTCCTTATCGACACACCCGAGTACGAGGGGTTGTTGCGCCACGAAGCCCGGGTCAACGCCAGGCCCCAGGAAAAGAGCATACTCCTGCTGTTGTTTACGTCCGGCTCGACCGGCGCGCCCAAGGCGGTCATCTGCACGCAAGGCCGGCTGGCGACGACGGCGGAAACGGCGCCGGCCCTCTTTGGCATCACCCGGGACGACGTGACCTACCAATCCATGCCGTTGTTTCACGGCAATGCCATCATGGCGAACTGGCTCCCGGCCCTGGGACGGGGGGCGACGGTTGCGCTCCGCCGCAAGTTCTCGGCATCCGGGTTCCTGGGCGACGTCCGCAGGTACCGCGCCACCTACTTCAACTACGTCGGCCGAGCACTGGCCTACATCCTGGCCACGCCGCCGACACCGTACGACCGCGACAACCAGCTTCGGCTGGGGTTCGGGACCGAGGCGTCGGCGCGGGACATGGAACGCTTCTCGGAACGGTTCGGGTGTCAGATCATCGAGAGCTACGGGTCGAGTGAAGGCGTGATGTC
>JBPYFF010000415.1:0-3153 GCA_051984455.1 Acidimicrobiales bacterium
GCCCCGACGATGGCTCCACAACCGAATGCGGTCACGAGCAGGCCGTAGGCCCCGGCTCCGACTTTGAACTGACTGCTGGCGAAGGCGGGGGCGAGCTGGATGAGCGAGCTCCCGAAAAACGCGATCACTGTCACGGTGACGATGGAGAGCACCAGTCCGGATCGCCGGCCTATGTATGCCAGGCCCTCCAAGAAGTGCTGGCGAAAGGTCGCCCCGGAAACCACTGCGTGGGGCCGTGGGCTGACCATGAACAACACCGCGATCACGAGCAGGAACGTGACGGCGTTGAACAGGAAGGCGGTTGACGGACCGAAGCGGCCGAGGACGAATCCGGCCAGGGCCGGTCCGAAGGCGCGGGCCCCCGTGAACTGCATGGAGTTCAGCCGGACGGCGTTGAGCATGTCCTCATGCGGCACCAGGAGGGGGACGAAGGACTGCCACGAGGCAATGTTGATGCCGGACGCGATGCCAGACACGAGCAGGTGGACAAGGATGATGCCGGGCGTGGCCTGGCCGGAGACCCAGAACCCCCATAAGGAGAAGGCAACCAGCATCTGCACCGACTGGGTGACGATCAGGACCCGGCGCCGCTCGACCCTGTCGGCGAGTGTGCCCGCGAGAGGTCCGACGACAACCGCGGGAAAGAACTGCATGAACGCGGCCAGGCCGAGCCAGGTAGCGGAATTGTTGGTCAGGTGGTACAGGACGTAGGGAACGGTGACCGTCTGCATCCACGTGCCGGAGTTCGACACGAGGGCGGCACTCCAGAACAGCGCGAAGTCCCGGTGACCGAGGGAAGAAAAAGCAGCCCGCCAGCCGCTGCCTCCTGGACGGGCTACGGCCGTCACGCCCTGCGGTTGCTGCCACCGCGGATGCGGCCGCCGTCGACCGACATGATTACCGGCGAGGCAGCTGGATGGCGCGATCGGCGATGATGTTCTTCTGCACTTCGGTGGCACCCGCCCCGATGGACGTATAGCGCTGCCAGGGGTAGTTGCGAGCGGCATGGCCGCCATCGATGGCGTCGGGCGCCCCCTTGCCCAGCAGCCCTCCTGGACCGAGGATGTCGATGTTCAGCTCAGCCAGTGACTGGGAGAGCGAGCTCCACTGGAGCTTGGCCAGCGGCACCTCCGGCCAGTTCTTTTCCCCCTTGAGCACTTTGGAGAGGGCGCGGGTGTTGAGAAGCCGGGTGAACTCGATCTGGGTGTAGGCCCGGGCGATCCGGTCCCGGATGTCCGGGTCCTGAAGCGCATCCGGGTTGTGCTTGCGGGCGGCCGCGATCATGTTGTCCAGTTCCGACCGGAGGCCGATGGCGATGCTCGCGGTCCCGACCCGTTCATGCCCGAGGGTGCCCATGGCGACGTTCCACCCCTGACCCTCCTCGCCCAGCCGGTAGGCAACGGGGACTTCGGCGTCGGTGAAAAAGACCTCGTTGAACATGGCGTCGCCGGTGATCTCGCGAATGGGCCGGCACTCGATTCCGCTGACCCTCATGTCAACGATCAGGGCGGTGATTCCCTCGTGCTTGGTCCCTCGTTCTATGGCCGCGGGGTCGGTTCGGACGAGAAACAGCCCCCACTGGGCGATGTGAGCGGTCGAGATCCAGATTTTCTGGCCATTGAGCACGTAGACGTCGCCGTCCCGCTCCGCTTTGGTTCGCAGGTTGGCCAGGTCGGATCCCGCGTCGGGTTCGCTGAAGCCCTGGCACCAGTGCTCGTCGGCGTTGAGGATGCCCGGCAACCACCGTTGCTTTTGGTCCTCGTTCCCCCACTTGATGATCATTGGACCGATCTGCCATATCCCGTTGGCGTTGTAGATGCCGGGCGCCTTCCTGCGGGCCATCTCCTGCGAGTAGATGACGTTCTGCATGAGCGTCGCTTCCCTGCCACCCCACTGCCGGGGCCAGTTGATGGCGGCCCATCCGCCGTCGTTCAGGCGGCGCTGCCAGGCCTGCCGCCGCCGCATGGTGCGCAGAACGCCCTCCGGACCGGTCCCGATCTCACCGTGTTCGAGGAAATCAGGCAGGTTGTCGTCGAGCCACGCCACCAGTTCAGCCCGGAAGACCTCATCTTCAGGCTCGTACGAGAAGTCCACAAGGGCGAACACTAACGCGCGTGTCAGAGAATCGTTCTACGCTCTCGGCGTGCAGAACCGGGAATCGCTCACGGGCAAGTTGCTGAGAGGCAAGGTGGCGCTCATCACCGGCGCCGCATCGGGACAGGGGCGGGCCGCCGCTCAACTCTTCGCCGAGCACGGTGCGACCATCGTGGTGGCGGACATCAACGACGTGGGCGCCAAGGAGACGGTCGCATTGGTGGAGGACGCCGGCCAGAGCGCCCTGGCGGTACACGCCGACGTCTCGCGCCGGGTGGACGTGGACGCCATGATCGCCACGACCGTCGACGGCTACGGCCGGCTCGACGTCCTGTACAACAACGCCGCCGTTCAGATGTCAGGACGGTTGGTGGACTGCACGGAGGACGACTGGGACCTGACCATCGCCACCAACCTCTCGGCCATCTTCTGGGCGTGCCGGGCAGCCATCCCCCACATGCTGGCCGGCGACGGCGGCAGCATCATCAACACCTCGTCGGTCCTTGGCCTCATCGGGTCCGAGGGCTACGTCGCCTACGGCGCCGCCAAAGCGGGGCTGGTCGCACTGACCCGGCAGATTGCGGTGGAGTACGGACCCACCATCCGCGCCAACATCATCGCCCCAGGCTCGATTGATACTCCCCGGTTCCGGAAGGTGCTCGACCAGTTCGGTGGGGACGCCGAGCGATTCGTCGAGGGGCTCAAGACGACCATCCCGCTGAAGCGGCTGGGCGTGGCGGAGGACGTGGCCGGTATCGCGCTGTTCCTCGCCAGCGACCTGTCGGCCTATACCAGCGGAGCGGTCATCCCGGCCGACGGCGGCTTGGCGGCGCTGCGATGAGCGCGCCGGTGACCACGCCGGCGAGCGGGCTCGGACAGGGCCGGCTGGCCGACCGGGTGGCGCTCGTCACGGGAGGTGCGAGCGGGCTCGGAGAAGCGATTGCTCGCCGGTTTGCAGCCGAAGGCGCCACCGTTGTAGTGGCCGACATGAATGGCGACGGGGCGGCGCGAGTCGCCAGGGATGTCAATGGCATCAGCGTCCAGGGCGACATCACCAAG
>JBPYFF010000416.1:0-3104 GCA_051984455.1 Acidimicrobiales bacterium
CGCCCACGGCCATCACCGCCGCCGCGCCCAAGGGAACAACCGCGACGGTCGCCAGCTACACCGTCGCCCATTCCCGTGGCGGCGAGCCCGAATGGGGTCTCGCCATCTGCGATCTGTCCGACGGAACCCGCTGTTATGCGCGGGTGGAAGACGCCGATTTGCTCCGACACATGGAGGCGAGCGAAGGGGTCGGCGCCGAAGTCAGCCTGGCGAGCCAATCGACAAACGGGGGCACCATTAATCTCGTCTGTCCTGGACCCTGACCTCATCGCACAGGAGGAGACCGATGACCGGTCAGCTATTCGAGCGCTTTCGGGTGATCGACGTCGACACCCACTTGACCGAGCCGCCCGGCATATGGACCGATCGAGTCCCGGCCAGATGGGGCGACCAGATCCCGCACGTCGAGCGAGTGAACGGCCGGGACGTGTGGATGGCGGGAGGCATGCGCATCGGCAGTCCCGGCATCACGTCCATGGCAGGCTTCGACGGCGTTCTGCCCGAGTCGCCCGCCACCTATGCGGACATCGACGCGTCAATGTACGACGCCGGGGCTCGCCTGGCCTTCATGGACGAGCAGGGCATATGGGCCCAGGTCCTCTATCCGAATGTCGGGGGGTTCGGGTCCGGATACTTCCTGCGGCTCGGGGACAGGGAGCTGGTGACGGACTGCGTCCGGGCCTACAACGACTTTCTTACTGACTGGACCAGCATGAGCCCTGACCGGCTGGTGCCGGTGACATCGACGCCGTTCTGGGACATCGACTTCGCGGTGGAAGAGGCTGAACGTTGCCTGGGCAATGGCCACCGGGCCATCAACTTCTGCAACCAGCCCGATGCCTACGACCAGCCGCCGCTCGCCAGCCCGCACTGGGACCCCATCTGGGCGAGGGCGCAGGAGGCCGGGGTGCCGATCTCCTTTCACATCGGCGGCGGCGACCTGGGAAGCGCCATGAAGGACGTTGCCGGCATCGGCTGGCAAGCCAACTTTGCCAGGGCGTCGTCACTCCTCATCCTGGACAACCAGCGGTGCCTCGGCGATCTCATTTTCGGCGGCGTTTGCCACCGCTTTCCGGAGTTGAAGTTCGTTTCCGTCGAGTCGGGTGTTGGCTGGATTCCCGGCCTCATCGAGACATTCGACTGGCAATGGCGCAACAGCGGCATCGGGCGGGAGCACCCGGAGTATGACCTGCTGCCGTCGGAGTACTTTCGCCGCCAGATCTACGGCTGCTTCTGGTTCGAGCAGCCGGGGGCCCGGTGGGCGATCGAGCAGTTCCCCGACAACATCCTGTACGAGACCGACTACCCGCATCCGACCAGTCAGTACCCCGGGCCCAGAACTCCCGCGACCACACCAGCGGATTATGCGCAGCGGGCGCTCGGGGATCTCGACGACGCCACCCTCGCCAAGGTGCTGCACGATACCGCGGCCGCGCTCTACCGCCTGCCCTAAACCTGAACCGCCTTGAGCTCGCCCATGGTGTGCACCTGGCCGAGCGTGTCGTCCATGTACTCCGGACCTTCGATCGTCGGGATGAACCAGCCGGTCGGACACATGGTCAGCACTTCGACGAACGAGAAGCCGTCGCCCCGAAGCTGGGCCTCAAAGGCCTTGCGCACCATCCGCTTGGTCTTCGCCACTGCCCCGGCACTGTGCACCGAACCCCGGGCGACGTAGGCGGCACCCTCCAGCTGCGCGAGCAGGTCCCCGATCCGGATCGGATAGCCGTGATACTCCGCGTCCCGGCCTTCGAGAGTGTTCTTCGTGCGCTGACCGATGACCGACGTGGCCGTCATGTGACCGCCCGTTTCACCGAACACGCCGTTGTTGAGCAAGATGGCCGTGACCCGCTCTCCCCTCGCGGCGGTGTGAAGCACCTCCTGCAAGCCTTCGTTGACCATGTCGCCGTCGCCCTGCAAGGTGAAGACGACCGAATCGGGCCGCATGCGCTTGACACCGGTGGCCACCGACGGCGCCCGCCCGTGGAGCGCTTGCACGACGTCGACGTCCAGGCTGCCGGAGAAGCTGGTGTAGCAGCCGATGCCGACGACAGCAATGGTCCGCGCCTGCAGCCCCAGTTCCACGAGGGTCTCCAGCACGATGCGGATGGCAAGAGGCTCTCCGCACCCCGGACACATATGGTGCTCCTGGGTCAACAGCAGGTCGGGCTTCCGGTCGCCGACCCGGTGAGCCCCGGTAGGGGGAGGGGCATCGGTCGGGATGATCGTCATGCGACTACCTCCTGGTCGTGGACCGCCTGCTCGATGCGTCCTCGAATGATGTCCACGTCGAGCAGTGCCCCGACGCCGAAGCCGGAACCGTCGGTGGAGATTCCTCCGATCGGCACCACCGGTGCTCGGCCGGCGACGCCGATGCGGACGTCGTCGATCATCTGCCCGGCGTTGATCTCGAAAACCATCACCCTTTTCCTGTCGGCCGCCGCCTCCGCCACGGCCCCGTACGGGAACGGCCACAGAGTCACCGGCCTGACATACCCGATCGGCACGCCCTCGCCCCGGAGCTGGGCCACGACGTAGCGAACGAACTTGGCGACCGTGCCGAACGCCACCACGACATGGTCGGCGCCCTCCAGCCAGCCGGTCTCGACCCGGGCCTCCGTCGCCTCGATGCGGCGAAGTTTGGCGGAAATGGCGTTCAGGTGGGATTCGATCGCGGTGGATCCGGGCGGGAGGACCGGGCCCGACGGCGACACCTTGGTGATTCCGAGTGACGACACGATGCGCGAGCGCCCGGTGCCACCGAGTGAACCGTCCAGGGCCCAATCCTTGGCCGGTTTCATCGGTTCAGAAGGACCGGAACGGCCCGGCGGCCCCGTCAGGGATGCCACGTCCACCGCCTCCGACGTATGGGCAAGCAGGTAATCACCCAGAATGAGCGCCGGGTTACGCCATTTGTCGGCCAACTCGAAGGCCAGCTGCGTCAGGACGACGGCCTCCGTGATGTCGATGGGTGACAGCACGATGTGGCGGTAATCCCCATGACCACCGCCACGAGTTGCCTGGAAGTAATCGCCCTGGCCTCGAGCCATGTCGAAGATCACGAGCGGGAGCTCGGCCAGCGTGATCTCGCTGAAGGACTCCTG
>JBPYFF010000417.1:0-16606 GCA_051984455.1 Acidimicrobiales bacterium
TGGTTGAACAACAGGTGTTGCAACGGTTGTCAGTGTTCGCTGGCAGCTTCACGCTCGGCGGGGCCGAACAGGTTGCGGGGCCTCGCGATCTGCGCGCCGTTGATGTCGACGATGCCATCGCGTCCCTTGTCGACAAATCGCTCGTTGTCCACGACGCCAACCGCTTTCGGCTCCTGGAGCCGACCCGCCAGTTCGCGACTGAACGACTCGCCGCCTCCGGCCACGCTTCTCAGGCGCTCGACGCCCACTGCGCATACCTCGCGGACCGAGCGAACACGATCCGGGCCGGGCTGAATGGTCCCGACGAGTTGGAGTGGGTGAACACATTGGACGCGGAGTGGCCCGATGTGCGCGCCGCCGTCCGGCATGCCTTCGACACCGATCACGCCGACGCGCTCATCAGCATCATCATCCAGCTCGCGTTTGAGTTCATGTTCCGGCGCCCCGAGGGGTTCTCGTGGGTCACCGAAGCCGTCAGCCGCTACGGCGAGCGCTCGTCACCACACCGCCACGAGCTGCTCGGCGCGGGCGCACTGGTGGCCTTCACCCGCCTCGACATCGCCGGCGCGGTCGAGCTGGGCGAAGAAGCGATGGCCGCCGACCCGGCTCCCGGCACTGCCATCTCCTGCCTGCCGCAGATCGCATCCCTCGGTGCCTACGTCTTCGCGGGGAACTTCGAGCGAGCTTTACGGCTCGCCGAGCACACCGAAACCCTGCTCGGACCCGGCTCAGAACCCTGGATAGCGGGGGCGGTGCTGACCTCTGGTTCGCTGGCCGCGCTGGGGCAGGGGTCGCTCGATCGGGCGGCCACACTCGCCGCGGAAGCGGTCGTGCAAGCCGAGGCTTCCGGCAGCGCAAGTTCGGTCGCGTACGCGCTCGGCGTGCAGGCACTGGCGCTGGCTCCGACAGATCCGGCAGGTGCCCAAGCGCTCGCCCACCGAGCCCATACCATCGCCGCCCCAGTACGCAATCAGTGGCTCCTCATGATGCACGCCCCCCTGCTCGGGACGAGCGCAGGTGAGAGCGGTCACGACCAAGACCGCCTCGACGGCTATCTCGAGGCCATCGACACCCTGCACCACACCGGTCGGCTGGTTCACGCCTGGATGCAAGCGTGGGCCGTCGTGACCATCCTGTTCAGGATGGGTCGTCAGGAGGAGGCCGCCCTCCTGTTCGGGGGCTGCCAGGCCTCGGGCGTCGCCAAGCCGCCTCAGGTCACGGAGTTGCCTGATGCACTCGCAGCCCTTGGAACCGCGCGCGGCGACCGCCGTCTGACCGAACTGTTCGAAGCCGGGTCGCGAGTGCCGCTGCCAGAGCTAACCCAGATCGCAGCTGGCAAACAACCCGTCCCACCGTTGACCGGATGCTGAACGACACCTCCAGCGTGAGACCCCTGCTTCCCATTCAGCGACCAAGCCTCGGCGTAGCGGCGTGGACCGCTCTGACGCACCGATACCGATGCGCCTGGGGGACCGGCTCTGCCGGGGTGGGCGATGTCATGTGCCTCCAGCCGTTGCCCGGCTCGCTCGCCGCGCCCCCGCTGACCAGCCATCTTTCCGTGGTCGGAGACGGCATCGATCCGTCGACCCCGCGCTTTTCAGGCGCGTGCTCTACCGACTGAGCTATCCGACCGCGGTCCTGACGGGATTTGAACCCGCGGCCTCCGGCTTGACAGGCCGGCGTGCACTCCAAACTGCACCACAGGACCCTTCCTTTTGGCACCCCCAACGGGATTCGAACCCGTGCTGCCGCCTTGAAAGGGCGGTGTCCTAGGCCGCTAGACGATGGGGGCCCGATCCCGAAAGAGGCCTTGTCACGATAGCAGGGGTCGCCGCGTCCTCCGCAGGCCGATGAGAGCCGCCTGGCGACCCGGCGGTAGCAGAAGAGGTACATATATCGGTCCCTCGTGCTACCTGGCCGGACCTGGCCGGCCCGAGCCCGGCCCTCACCCGGCCCTAACCCGGCCCTAACCCGGCCCGAGCCCTAACCTGGCCCTAACCCGGCCCGAGCCCTAACCTGGCCCGGCCGCCGCTGTTAGCCGGATCGGTCGGGTCCGGCTCGTTCAAGCGAGATGCGGATGACCAGGCGACGGTCCCTGACCATGGCGGCCCGGTAGTCGTCCCAATCGGGGTGTTCCCCCGAGAGTTGGCGGTAGTAATCGACCAGCACGTCCATCGCCTCCGGGAGAGACACGAGGTCGGCCTGCCCGTCCACCTGGATCCACTGGCCAAAGAAGCTGTTGGGGAAGGCGCAGAGCGAGGCGGCCGGGTTTCGCCTCAGGTTTCGTACCTTGTACGCCGTCTCCCGGCTCGAGATGATCGCCCTGCCGTCGTCGTCGATGCCGTGAACCACCGGCGACATCTGGGGCCGACCATCGGACCGGGTCGTGGCGAGGATGGAGCGGTGGTTTTCTCGCAGGAATCTCCGGGCGGCATCAAGGTCCATGGCCACCAATCCTTACCCGCCGGCCAGGGCCTCGACGACGACTTCCTCCAGGTAGGTGAGGTAGCGGTACAGGGCGTAGGCGGGCGTGTCGTCGCCCATGTCATCCTCGCGAACGTCTAGCTGCGTGCCGAGTACCAGCCGAAAATCGTTGAGGGTCGCCAACCAGGCGCTCACTTCCTCGGCGTCGAGCTCGCTGGCGTCAATCGTCCGGGCCATGACCTCGTGGGCGGCGCGGCGGCGGCTGAGGAGATCCTCCCGCATGAGCCCCTGGTATTCCGCCTCGCGCTCCGGGTCGTCGGCGTAGGCGGGCGGGAACAGCCGGCGCACGCTGGCGTCGTCCTCCTCGAGCACGGCGTTCAACTGCTCGGGCAGGGAACGGAGCAGTTGACGCTCGTCCCTTGAAAGATGCAGCTGGTAACGGCCGGATCGTGACCGCTTGACGGGGCGTCGCAGCACCCAGCTCCTCATGCGTCCTGCTGCATGGTGGCCCACAGACCGTGCTCGTGCAGGCGGAAAACGTCGAGCTCGGCCTTCTCCCGAGGTCCACTCGAGACGACTGCCCTGCCCTTGTAGTGGACGTCGAGCATGAGCTTGGTTGCCTTCTCCTTCGTGTACCCGAACAGCTTCTGGAAGACGAACGTCACGTACGACATCAGGTTGATGGGGTCGTTCCACACGATGACGATCCAGGGAAGATCCGGCTTGACGAACTCATCGGCAATGGGTTCTTCGACTTCGACAGGCGCGGTTGCCGTCACGGGCGCCCTCCGCTCAGGCGGGGACAGGGTCGGGCTTCGAGCGTACGGCGAAGCCGGCCGCAAGCGGTGCTTCAGTCATGTCGGAGGCGGGTGGGTGCTCCACGAGAGAGAGCGCGAAGCGCAGGGTCAGGGCCCAAACCAATGCGGCCAGGCCGATGTGGATGGCGACCAGCCAGGCAGGCACCCCGGTGAAGTACTGCACGTAGCCCACCGTTCCCTGAGTGACGAGAGCCACGAGCATGACCTCTCCCGCCCGGATGACGGACGCCGGTGCGCCCGTGTACATCATGGTCCCGAGGGTGAGGAGGGTGAGGAACAGAAACAGCATCACCGCCGAGCCGTGCAGACGGGCCACGTCGTGCAGCGAGAATGACAGCCGCCTGGCCTGGGGATCACCCCCGTGGGGGCCGGAGGAGGTCACCACGGTGCCAAGGAAGATCACCACGCCGGCCGCGAGAACCAGGATCCGGCTCATCACGATCTGCTCCGCAGGTACGAGACGCCGGGGCCGACCGCGATCGTCCGGCCACTTGGCCCGATGATGGAGGACCACGGCGTCCCACAGAAGGAGTATCGAGAGCAGGAAATGGCTCATCACGAACGCGGGGGCGAGGTGGTGCTTGACGGTCTCGCCGCCGAGGACGATCTGGGCGAGCACGCCGGCGACCAGTCCCCAGGACAGCCAGGTCAGATCCCGACGGCGAGGGCATCGGATGAGGGCGCCGAGGACGGCCAGGATCACCGCGATCGACACCATGCCGGTCACCACTCGGTTCCCGAACTCGATGATGGCGTGGTACTGCCACGGCGCGACCAGCTGCTGGCGCCCGCAGTTCGGCCAGTCAGGGCACCCCAACCCTGACCCGGTCACTCTCACCGCTCCTCCGGTGAGGATGATGAAGCCGAGGGCCCACACCGCGAGCAGCGTGATCCGCCGGTAGACGGCTGGCGACAGCTGCCGGTGTCGAATCGTCGTGAGGACCTGGCGCATCCTGCGCCCGATGCTAGGAGCGCCGCATTGGCGTCACCATCCGCTCAGCGGTCCGCTCACCCTCCGGTGCCCCCCGATCGCCCTCCCTGCCAGTGCCTCTGCTGCCACCTTGTACCCCTACGGGCCTGCTTTGTTTCGGGGGGTACGGTGGCCGTATTGTCGGCGTGATGTCCGTTTCGTGGATCCGGCTCACCTGGTCCAGTTGCCAGTGATTCCTGCCCGGGTGCACAGCGTCTCGCGAGGGGCCACCGCGGAACGGCTGCGGGCCTTTCTGGCACTCACCAAACCGCGGATCATCGAGCTGCTTCTGGTCACGACCGTGCCGACCATGATCGTGGCGGCGCGGGGAATGCCGAGAGCGACGCTGATTCTCGCCACCCTGGTTGGCGGCAGCCTGGCCGCGGGGGGAGCCAACGCCCTCAACATGTACATCGATCGGGACATCGACGCGATCATGCATCGGACCGCCGATCGCCCCCTGGTGACAGGAGCTGTGAGCCCGGCGGCCGCACTGACGTTCGCCATCGTCCTCGAGGTGATTGCATTCCTCGAACTGTGGCTGGCGGTCAACCTGTTGTCCGCCGTTCTGGCCGTTTCCGCCACCTTGTTTTACGTGTTCGTCTACACCCTGTGGCTCAAGCGAACATCCCGCCAGAACATCGTGATCGGCGGCGCGGCCGGCGCCGTCCCGGTGCTGGTCGGCTGGGCCGCCGTTCGAGGCTCGATCGGTCTGGCCCCGATCGTTCTCTTCGCGGTGATCTTTATCTGGACGCCGCCGCATTTCTGGGCCCTCGCAATCAAGTACCGGGACGACTATGCCGCGGCCGATGTCCCGATGCTGCCGGCTGTGGTGCCGCTGGAGACCACCGCCCGTCAAATCGTGCTGTACTCCGTCGTCCTTTGGGGCGCCTCCCTCCTCTTCGGGCTGGTCGCCGACATGGGGGTGATCTATTGGGGGGCGGCGACCATCCTGGGGGCAGGTTTCTTGCGGTCGGCCATCGTCCTGTACCGGGATCGATCGACCGCGCGAGCGATGCAACTCTTCGCTTACTCCATCTCCTACGTCACGCTGCTTTTCTCGGCTATCGCGGTGGACCAGTTGGTCCGTCACGTGTAGCGATGGCTAGAGTCCCGGCGCTTCCATGACGCTCATCGAGGATCGTCCTTCGCCCGCGTCTGCGGCGCCGGAGCCACAGACGACAGGGGCTGCCAAGCCGGTGTACCGGCCGCACATCGAGACGTGGCTGGATACGACCGACCACAAGCGCCTTGGCCTTCTGTTTGTGTACGCCGCGATTGCGTTTGCCGTCGCCTCCGGTGTGCTCGGCCTGATCATCGGTGCCAAGCAGGCCGCGCCGAGCCTCAACCTGGCCGCCGATCGGTGGGTCCGCCTCTACGCGCTGCACACCCAGATGAGCGTGCTCCTGTTTCTGACCGCGCTATGGATGGGTCTGGCGGTCTACGTCGTCCCGCTCCAAATCGGTTCCGGGCGGCTGGCCGTGCCGAGACTGCTCGCGACGGGCCTGTGGACCTATCTGGTCGGCGGTGGCTGTTTTGTCGCCAGCTACCTGATCGGGCAGCCCAACGGTGCCGGCATCACCCAGTCGACGCCCATCCCCGCCCCTCCGGGTGGCGCCAACAGCGCCACGACATTGTGGGTCGTCAGCCTGGCGCTGATCGCCACCGGGTTCTTACTGGCGGCCGCAAGCCTGCTCACGACCATCGTGGCGTTGCGGCCGGACGGGATGACGCTCATGCGAGTGCCGGCGTTCAGCTGGGCGACCCTGGTGGCCAGCGCCGTCACCCTGGTGGCGACCCCGGTCTTCCTTGGTGGCCTGTTGATGCTCGGCCTCGATCAGCACTTTGGGGGGACACTGTTCAGTCCCAGCACGCCAGGCAACCTGCCGATCTGGCAGCACACCGTCTGGCTGTACGGGCGTCCGGATGTCTACCTGTTGACCCTCGTCGCCCTCGGTGCCGCGACCGACATCGTGGCGACCCACGCCCACCGGCCGTTGCTCGACCATCGGGCCGTCGTGGTCCTGCTCGGGCTGTTCGGGGCCTTGAGCCTGACGTCCTTCGTCGCCAGCGATTCGGTTACCCGGGCCGTAATCGTGCCGACCTACACGATCTTCACCGCCGCCGTTGCCGTGCCGCTCGGCCTCACAGTGCTGCTGTGGCTGGGCACCATGGCACGGGGTCGGCCCCGATTTCACGTCAGCCTCGTGTACCTCGTGGGTGCAATCCTCCTTTGGGCGAGCGGCGCGGTGAACGCCATCGCGGCGGCAGTCAGCCATGTCACCTTCCCGAGTGGTGGCTCGGTGTGGAGCGCGGGCAATACCCACACCGTGGTCGCGGGTGCCCCGACCCTGATCGCGGTGGGAGCGATCTATCACTGGGCGCCCAAGATGTGGGGCCGGAGGCTCAACACCGTGGTTGGTGGACTGGTATTCCTCTGTCTGTTCGTGGGCTTCTTCGTGGCGGGCCTTTGCTACTACCTCCTTGGCTACGACGGCGCGCCGTTGGGTCAGATCGGGGGTATCTCCTCGTACCAGAAGGCGCTCTACGACATCGCCGAGACCGGCGGAGCGCTCATCGTTCTGGGAGTGCTGGTTCTGGTGGTCGACCTGGTGGTCAGCCTGGTGGCCGCACGGGGAGCCCGGACGGGCAACGACCCCTACGGTGGTCTGACCCTGGAATGGGCGACCGCCTCACCCCCTCCGCCGTGGGGCTTTGAGAGCGTCCCCGAGGTGCGCTCGGAGGCACCGCTCGCGTACCTGCGGGCCGACGTCGGCCCGGAAGGCGGGCCTTCCGACTCCGGTGAGGGCGACAGGGGAGAATTGCCGGCTGCGGGTGGGGCAGCATGACCGCCCCCCTCGCCCTCCCGCCGGCGGGCCGAACCCGGCCGCGGAACCTGGTCAACATCAGCTTGCTGATGATCGTGACCGGTGGTCTGGTCATGTTTGCTGCCTTGATCGGTGCCTACGTGCAACTGTCAGAGGTAGCCAGCCACTGGCCGCCTGCAGGCGTCAACCTGGACGAATACGTCGGCAACATGCTGGCCATAACCGCCGTGATGAGCGCGATCACGGTTGAGTGGGCGTGGTACTCGGTCAAGCGGGACGATCAAGCTCAGGCGACGTGGGGCCTCTCCGTGACCGCCCTGCTGGGCGCCTCGTTTCTCGTCCTGCTGTGGGACTCGGCCAGGCGAATCGGATTCGGGCCCGGCAGCGCGAAGATCGGCGCCTTCGCGATCATGTACTTCGCCCTCATGGTCGCCTCGGGCGCGCTGGCCCTTCTCGGCCTGGCCGCACTACTGCTGGCGCTGGCCAGAACGGTCGGCCGCCAGATGACCCCGACTCACAACGAGATGCTGCGTGCCGTCGCCTGGTACTGGGATTTTGTCGTCATCTGCTGGCTCGCCGTGTGGGCGACGGTCTGGGTCTTCACGTAGGGGGGAAGTTGGCCAACCTGTTCAACTCGGCCACCAAGCTTTTGTTCGGGATTGCGGCCGGCGCGCTGTTGGCGGCCGCGGTGTACGCCTTCGCCAACGACGACCGGCTTGGCTTCACCCTGCTGCTGGGCATCGCCCTGGCCACCGCCCTGGGAGGGCTCGTCCTGACCGTGGCGGGGATCAAGGATGGGGCGCCCCGCTGGCCTGCTCCTTCACTCGTCGGCGAGCCGGCGACCGTCAGGGCGACCGGCCGACCCGGCGGAACGGCGGCTCAGGAGATGCCGCCGCTCCAGACGACGCCGGTCGATCGGTCGCTGCTGACCCGACCGAGCGTTTTGCCCTTCTTGGCCGCGGTCGCGCTCGGAGTCTTCGGTGTCGGCCTGGCGGCAGGCCACGCCGTCGTGATCGTCGGGTTGATCCTGGGTGTGTTCGTGGCCGCCGGCTGGCTGGCGCGGTGCTGGCGGGAGGACCCGAGCTTCACCGGGCCCGAAGGGGCATGGATCAGCGACCGGTTGCTGGGGCCATTCGCCTTTCCCCTGATCGCCCTGACGCTGGTTCTCGTCATCGTTCTCAGCATCTCGAGGATCCTGCTCGCGGTGCCGAAGGCCGCCTCCGTCGTCATCGCTCTCGTGCTCGCCGTGATGCTGCTGATCGTGTTCTTCGCCCTTGCCCGGCAGCATCGGGTGAACCGGACCGTCGTCATCACGATTGGTGGGTTCGCGTTCGTCGCGCTGATTGCCGCCGGCAGCTTTAGCGCTGCCTCGGGGTTTCGGACCTTCGAGCATCCGGCGGCCGCCAGCACTCCCCCTCCCACCACGGTCGTGGCTCAAGGAACCGCTTACAAGACGAAGGAAATCACCGTGACCCAGGGTCGGGTCGCGACCATCGTCTTCCAGAACCTCGACGCGGGCACCTACCACAACATCGCCGTCTACACCGAGCGCAGCGGTGGAAGCCCCGTATGGAACGGGCAGCCCATCCAGGGGGTGAAGAAGATCACCTACAACCAGGTCTTCACCGTCGCCCCGGGGACCTACACCTTCCGCTGTGACTTCCACCCGACCGCCATGATCGGTACGTTCACGGTGAAAGCACCGGGCTGATGACGACCACCAAGCCGACCACGACCACGCCGACCACGACCACGCCGACCACGCCCACGCCGAGCCCGACCCCTCCGGGCACCGGGCCAGGGAACCCATCCAGGTGGGCCAAGGCGGCGGGCCTCGTCGCCGTCGTGTTCCTCTCCAGCGGTTGCTTCATTCACTACAAGCAGAGCGCCGTCAACCCGAAGGGCTCGGTCGCCCGTCAGCTGAACAACCTGTTCTGGCCCGTCTTCTGGATCGCGGTCGGTGTCTTCGTTCTGGTCGCGGGCCTGGTCTTGATCGCAGTCATCCGTTTTCGGGCCCGCTCGGATGACGAGGCACCGCGCCAGGTCCACGGCAACACCCGCCTCGAGGTCATGTGGACCATCATTCCCGCCTTGCTGCTGGCCGGCATCGCCATCCCTACGGTGAAGATGGTCTTCGACATCAACCGGATCCCGAAGAACCTCATGCAGGTCGACGTGATCGGGCACCGGTGGTGGTGGGAATTCGACTACAAGGACCCCGCCCACCCGCAGAATGTGCTGTTCAGGACGGCCAACGAGCTCCATCTCCCGGCCGCGCAGAAGTTCGAGCTCAATCTGAGCTCCGTCGACGTCATCCACAACTTCTGGGTGCCCAACCTGGCCGGCAAGCTCTACGCCATTCCCGGTCGCTTCAACCACATGGTCATGGATGCGGACAAGCCGGGCACCTACTACGGCCAGTGCTCCGAGTACTGCGGGACGTCGCACGCCAACATGCGGCTGCGGGTCATCGCGCAGAGCCCGGCTGACTTCGCCCTCTGGGAGTCGGGCCAGCAGGGCGGGCCGGCGACGCCGGAGAGCGCGGATGCCGTGACTGGCGCTCAGCTGTTCACCACCAAGGGCTGCACCGGATGTCACAGCATCACGGGAATCTCGAAGGGCACGGTCGGGCCCAACCTCACTCACTTCAAGAGTCGCAGCGTGTTCGCCGGCTCCATCTTCGAGAACACTGACAACAACCTCCGAGCCTGGCTGGCCAATCCACCCGCTGAGAAGCCCGGGTCGGTGATGCCGAACCTCAACCTGTCAGCGGCCGAGATTCACAGCCTCATTGCCTACCTGGATACGCTGAAATGAGAACTCGAGTTCGATTCTGGGGAGTGGTCTGATGGCGACAGTCCTCGAACCGCCCGAAGTCGTCACTGAAGAAGCTGAAGTCGCCGAAGCCGAATGGGGAGACACCACCGGATTCCTGCGCCGCCCGAGGTCCACCGAGGGCTTCTGGGGCTGGGTCATGACGGTGGACCACAAGAAGCTGGGTGTCCTCTATGCCGCGACCGCCTTCATCTTCTTCATTATCGGCGGCGCGGAAGCCCTTCTGATCCGGCTCCAGCTGGCCCAACCCAACGGCCACATTCTGTCGGCGAACCAGTACAACCAGATCTTCACCATGCATGGCACCACGATGATTTTCCTGGTCATCATGCCGATGTCGGTGGGATTCGCCAACTACATGGTGCCCCTGCAGATCGGGGCGAGAGACGTCGCCTTCCCCCGGATGAACGCTTTCAGCTACTGGACGTTCCTCTTCGGCGGGATCTTCCTCTATTCAAGCTTCGTGTTCGGCGGCGCCCCCAACGGCGGCTGGTTCGGCTATGCCCCGAACACCAGCATCACCGGCTATCTGCCCGGGCGGGGCACCGACTTCTGGGTGTTCGGACTGCTCCTGCTCGGTATCGCCTCGACGGCCGGGGCCGTCAACCTCGTCATCACCATCATCAACATGCGGGCACCGGGCATGGGCCTGCTCCGCATGCCGATCTTCTCGTGGATGACCTTGGTCTCGCAGCTCCTGACGGTCTTTGCCATGCCGATCATCACCGTTGCCCTGTTCCTCCTGATGTTCGATCGCAACTTCGGCTCGAACTTCTTCAACCCTGCCGCGGGCGGTGACCCGGTGCTCTGGCAGCACCTGTTCTGGCTCTTCGGCCATCCGGAGGTCTACATCCTGATCCTGCCGGCGATGGGCCTGGTCTCCGAGATCCTGCCGGTATTCGCTCGCAAGCCACTGTTCGGTTATCCCGTGATGGTGTTCTCGGGCATCGCCATCGGCTTCATCGGGTGGGGGGTCTGGGTCCACCACATGTTCGCGGTTGGACTCGGGCCCGTCGCGGTGTCGGCCTTCTCGGTGTCGACCATGTTCATCGCCGTCCCGACGGGCGTGAAGATCTTCAACTGGATCGCAACCTTGTGGGGAGGCTCCCTGCGATTCCGTACGGCCATGCTCTTCGCGGTCGGTTTCATCGTCATGTTTACGATCGGGGGCCTGTCCGGCGTCACCCATGCGCTCTCGCCCAGCGACCGCCAGCAAACCGACACCTATTACGTCGTGGCCCACTTCCACTACGTGCTCTTCGGCGGGTCGATCTTCGGGCTCTTCGGCGCCATGTACTACTGGTGGCCCAAGATCTTCGGCCGGATGCTCAACGAGACGCTGGGCAAGTGGCACTTCTGGCTGACGTTCATCGGCTTCAACCTGACGTTCGGCCCCATGCACATCCTGGGCCTGCAAGGGATGCCCCGCCGGATCTACACGTACGACCAGAGCCTGCACCTCGGCTTCTGGAACCTGGTCGCCACGATCGGGGCGTTCATCATCGCCCTGGCCGTGCTGGTGTTCCTCTACAACGCGCTCGTCGTCACACCGAAGACCGCTCTGGTGGGTGCCGATCCCTGGGACGCCCGCACGCTCGAGTGGTCGATCCCGTCGCCCCCGCCTGAATACAACTTCGCCGAAATCCCGACCGTCCACTCTCTGGACGACTACTGGCATCAGAAGTACACCGAGGACGAGGACGGTCGGCTGGTCAGACTGCCGAACTACGAGCAGGTCAGGGCGGCATCCGATAGCAACGTCGCCCGGCACGGGGAGCCGGTCCACATGCCGTCACCTTCGTACTACCCGATCATCGCCGCCTTCGGGCTGGTCGTCATCGCCTACGGCATGATCCTGGGACACAACAGCGGGGTCAATTACCTCGTCTCGGTTATCGGTGCCGTCATCGTGCTCGGCGGCCTCTACGGCTGGGGCCTCGAGCCGTCGTTCGAACCAGTGGAAATGGAGCACGCGCCAGTTGAACAACCGGCGCTCGTCGGCGCCGGCGTCGGTACCGCCGTCGGTCCCGGCGCCAGCGCCCCGGGCGAGCTTGGCGCCGGCCCGTCGACCCCCGGCGCGACGGGCGGTCTGTCAGGCGGCAATGGCGGGACGGGCGAGCCGCCCGGAACCGACGGGGGCGAGGCTCCCGAATCGCACTCAACGGAAGGTGGCGGCTGATGGCCACGACCACTCCCGCAACGACTCCGGCGACTGTCATCGACAGCCCGACCTCCACACCGGTCGAGCACGGCCTGAGCCACGTCACCAATACCGGCATCTCCAACGAGAAGCTGGCCATGTGGACCTTCCTCGGGTCGGAGTGCCTGCTCTTTGGCGCCCTGATCTCGACCTATTTCTTGTATCGGGGGAGGAGCGTCACAGGGCCGACGCCGAAGCAGGTCTACGACATCGCCTACACCTCGATCAGCTCGTTCGTCCTGCTCATGAGCTCCCTCACCATGGTGCTGGCTCTGGCGGCCATCCAGCGAGGCGACCACGCCCGGCTGCGGCTGTGGTTGACGGCAACTGCGTTACTCGGGACGGTGTTCATCGGTGGGCAGGTCTACGAGTTCACCTCGTTTGTCCACGAGGGCCTGACCCTCAAGACCAACCTGTTCGGCTCAAGCTTCTTCGTATTGACGGGCTTCCATGGTGCCCACGTCACCGTCGGGATCATGATGCTGCTCTCGCTGGCGATGATGTCGTACCGGGGCAAAATTCCCCAATCCAAGGCGGAAGTGATCGAGATCGCCGGTCTCTACTGGCACTTTGTGGACATCGTGTGGATCGTCATCTTCACCGTTGTCTACCTGATCCCCTCTCCGCACGCGCCCAGGCCGGCGGTGCCGGTCCAGATCCGATGACCGACGTTACTGAGCAGCCGTCCCAGGAGACCCCCGCGGAACAGCCGTCCCAGGAGGCCCCGCCCGAGCAGCCGGCCCCGCCCGAACCGTCGGCCTCGTCAGAGCAGCACCCGGGGCCACCCGGTGCGGTCGGCATTCGCCATCACCCCAGTGATGCGCAGTACATCCTGATCGCCCTGATCCTGGCCATCGTGACCGGGATCGAGGTGCTGGTCTATTACATCAAGGGCCTCGGTGACGCCGGTAACCCGATCCTGATCATCCTGGCCGCGACCAAGTTCATCATCGTGGTGTCGTTCTTCATGCACCTGCGATTCGACAGCAAGCTGCTCCGGCGAGTGTTCATTACCGGCATCGTCCTCGCCATCTCGGTGTACGTGATCGTCTTCTTCAGTCTGGGAGTGTTCACCCCCTCCCACGGCGTCCACGGCTAGGGCGACCATGCTGGCTTTCCACGCCCATCCCGACACGTGGTTCCTCGTCGTCTGCGCGGCTGCTGCCTACTGGTACGCGCTGACGCGGCTCGGCCCGAAGGTGCTTCCCCGGGGGACAGGCGTGGCCAGTCGCGCTCAGGTGGCCTCGTTCGCCGGCGGGTTGGCCCTGCTCTGGGTTGCCTCCGACTGGCCCCTCCACGACCTGGCCGAGCGCTATCTGTACAGCGCGCACATGCTCGAGCACATGCTCATCAGCCTCCTGGCGCCACCTCTACTCCTGATGGGTGTCCCCGCCTGGCTCACCCGGTGGATCCTCCGGCCCCGGGCACTGAGCAGCACCGTGCGGGTCGTGTGCCGGCCGCTGGTTGCGACCGTCATCTTCAACAGTGTGATCGCGGTCGGCCACGCCCCCTTTTATGTGAACGGGACCCTGGAGCATCACTTCCTGCACTTCTGGGCCCACCTCTTGCTGTTCGTCGCGTCGATGATCATGTGGTTTCCGGTGGTCAACAAGCTGCCCGAGTACCCGAGCATGAGCCCTCCGGTGAAGATGGGCTATCTGTTCATTCAGTCGATAGTCCCCAACGTGCCGGTTGCCTTTCTCGCGATCGCGACCGGCGTGGTCTACAAGTTCTACGCCACCGTCCCCCATCCGTGGATCAACGCCGTCACCGATCAGCAGCTGGCCGCAGCGATCATGAAGGTAGGTGGCACGTTCTACCTCTGGTCGATCATCCTCGTGGTCTTCTTCCGCTGGGCAGGGTCGGGCGACCGGAAGCGTGAGGCCGCCGAGGAGCGGGCGGCCAGTGCCGCCGCCGGAGCCGCCCGGGTCGGCCGGACCGCGCCGTTAGCCGCTGGGCCGGAGGTTGCCATGCCCGACGTGCTCACGTGGGAGCACGTGGCCGGCGAGTTGGCCAGGAGCCAGCCGGCTCGGCCAGGGCCCTAGCGCGTGTCGACCCGTCGCCGGATCCTGACCCTGGTGGTGGTCGGGGTCGTGGCGGTGCTGGTGGGCGTCGGGCTGTTCCGGCCGGCCGGCAGGTCCAGCGCCTCCGGCGGCACAGGGCTCCGCATCGGTCAGTCCGCTCCCCTTTTCGAGAGCACCGATCTCACCGGCCGGCCGGTCGCTCTCGCCGACTTCCGCGGCCGCCCCGTCCTGTTGAACTTCTGGGCCTCCTGGTGCGTGCCGTGCCGGAGCGAGTTTCCCGTCCTTAAGCGTCTAAAGGGCGAGTACCCCGACCTCGCCGTGCTGGGTGTTGTCTTCCAGGATGGAGATGCCAGTGCCAGGGCGTTCATGCAAGCCCAGGGGGCGACGTGGCCGGGTGTCCGTGATCCGAAGGGCCAGATCGCAGCCGCCTACGGCGTCAGGCCGAAACCCGGCATCCCGGTTTCCATCCTGATCAGTTCGTCCGCTCGGTTCATTACCAGCCGGCCGGGACCGCTCACTAGTGACAGGGCTGCTCGAGACTTTGTGAGGCCCGCGGTCATTCCCAGCGGAAGTTGAGCGCGGCCGCGATGGGTGTGGCGACCGCCCAAACGATCAGCACCACCCACGCCCGCCCCGGTATCCGGGTGGCAGCTTGCAGGCTGCCATGCATGGCATCGGACAGAGCCCCGGAGGGAAGGGCCCGGGCGAAGCCCCGCAGCGGTCCCGGCAGTTTTTCGAGGGGAAAGACCATGCCGCCCAGCAGGAGCAAGATCAGGTAGAGGCCATTGGCGGCCGCCAGCGTCACCTCGGCCCGCAGGCTGCCGGCCATCAACAGTCCGAGTCCCGCGAACCCGACCGAGGCCAGGAGGATGGCGAGCAGCGTGAGGCCTGGTGCGCCGTGAGGGCTCCACCCGAGGAGCAGGGCGACGATCACGAGGACGGCGACCTGAATTGCCTCGATCACCAGCATGGCGGCTGTCTTGGCGCCTAAGAGTGCCGGCCGGCCGAGCGGGGTGGATCCAAGGCGCTTCAACACGCCGTACTGGCGTTCAAAGCCGGTCGCGATCCCGAGGCTCACCATGGCGGTCGACATGACCGCCAGTGCCAGGATGCCGGGGGTGAGAAAGGTCACGGCGTCCTTCACTCCTGCCGGCTTCGGCAGCACGTCGACGAGGGAGAAGAACACCAGCAGGCCCACCGGGATGCCGAGCGTCAAGAGGATCGACTCCCCGCGCCGCAGCGTCATCGTCACCTCGGCCCTGGTCTGGGCCTTCCACGCTCTCATCCACCGTCCATCCCTCTGCCCACTCCGGTGGTGAGCCGCAGGAAGACGTCCTCGAGCCGCTCCCGGCCTGCACGGAGGTCGGCGAGGGGGAGGTCGTGCTCGGCCAGCCAGGCGGTGATCGCGGCCACTGTGGCCGGTTTCGCCTCGGCCCTGACCAAATACTCCCCCGGTCGCTCTTCGCACACCGGGGCCCCGACCGCCTCGGCCAGGCCAGCCGTGTCGATGCCCGGTGGCGCTCCGAACCGGATCTCCTTGCCCCCTCCGGCTTTCATCAACTCCGCCGGCGTGCCCTGGGCGACCAGCCTGCCGTGGTCGATGATGATGATTCGATCGGCCAGGCGCTCCGCCTCCTCCAGCTCGTGGGTGGTGAGAAGGACGCACACACCCGACTCCCGCAGGTCGTGGATCACCTCCCGGATGGCGAGCCGGCCGTGGGGATCCACCCCGGCAGTCGGTTCATCGAGAAAGGCGACCCAGGGCCGCCCGACGAGGGCGAGGGCGAGGGACAGCCGTTGCTGCTCTCCACCGGAGAGCCGCCGCCAGGGGGTGTTGGCGACTTCGACCAATCCGACCCGGTACAGCAGACCGTCCGGCTCCTCGCAGTCGTCGTAATAGTTGCTGAACAGGCGAACGGCCTCCCGGGGCGACATGCCGGGATAAACGCCGCCCCGCTGGAGCATGGCGCCCATGCGGCGGGTGAGTGCCTTGTGATCTCGTTTCGGATCGAGCCCGAGCACCCGCACCGTCCCTTCGGCCGGTTGCCGGTAGCCCTCGAGGGTCTCCACAGTGCTCGTCTTGCCGGCGCCGTTGGGACCGAGGAGCGCCAGGACCTCGCCCGCGTCTGCCTGCAGACTCAGGTGGTCGACCGCCACCTTGTCGCCATAGCGAATGACGAGCTCGGTGACCTCCACTGCCGGCATCAAATCGACCATAACGCGGCGCACGTCCCCGCTACGGTCATGCCCATGATCGACGTGCGGCGGATCCGTGACGATCTCGGAGGCGTCAAGGCCGCGCTGGGCCGCAGGCGGATCGATCTGTCCGACGTCGACCTGGCTGCGGCGCTGGACGTGCAAGCGCGTGAGCGGATCAGCCAACGGGACGAGTTGCGGCGCCAGGTCAAGGAGCTCTCGAACCAGGTCGGTCAGGCGCGGCGGAAAGGCGAGGTCCAGCGGGCGGAGGCGCTGACGCTCAAGAGCAAGACGGTCGGGGAAGAGCTGGC
>JBPYFF010000418.1:0-2868 GCA_051984455.1 Acidimicrobiales bacterium
GAGGACCGCAACGTGCCCGTTGCCCACGCTCGGGTCATCGCCGCCGGGTGCCCGACCGCCCGGTTGCATCTGATCACGGGCGGCGGACACATGCTGCTTTCCAACCTCGAGGAGATCATCGGGGCCCTGCGCCAGGTGTCGTGATCCCGGCTGCGGCCAGCATTGTCAGCGGCGCTGGCGGATGACGTTAAGAGCACTCCCGCTCCGGAACCACGCGACCTGGGCGGGGCTGAAGGTGTGGGCGCATTCGAACGTCACCGTGGCACCGTCCGGCTTGGTCAGCTGGCAGGTCACCGGCTGACCGGGGGCAAGTGCGGCCAGGCCGAAAACCGAGATTCGGTCTTCTTCGCCGACCAGCTCATACGCACCGGGATCGACGAAGGTCAGCGGCAGCACGCCTTGTTTCTTGAGATTGGTTTCGTGGATCCTCGCGAACGAGCGTGCGAGCACAGCCACGCCCCCTCGGTAGCGGGGCTCCATGGCGGCCAGCTCGCGAGAGGAGCCTTCGCCGTAGTTGTCGTCGCCGACTGCGCACCACCGCATGGCCCTGTCGCTGAGGCGCCTCGCGATGTCGGGAAACCGTCTGGTTTGGCCGTCGATTGGATCGCGGCCCGTTCCGATGGTCCCCGTGAACGCGTTGGTGACACCCAGGAAGAGGTTGCCCGAGATGTTTTCCAGGTGACCTCGATACTTGAGCCACTCGCCGGCGGCGGAGATCTGATCGGTGGTGCACTTGCCTCGGGCCTTCAGCAGCACCGGCAGGTTGACGAAGTCCTCGCCGTCCCACGGCGGAAACGGCTCGAGGGCCTGGAGCCGGTCGGACGTCGGTGGAACGACCACCGGGGTCGGGTGGCGGCTCGACGAGCGGGGCGAAAGGGCGGCCTGGCCAGGAGTGAAGCCGGCGGAGGGCAGCTCGGCGCCCTGTGGGGGATCGAGCCGGACCGGCCGGCCGGATGCAGTGGTGATGGAGTCGGTCAGCGGGTTGAAGTTCAGCGTCCCCGCCAGCGCCAGGGCGACGACGATGTCGGGCGACGCCAGGAACGCCCTGGTGGCCGGGCTGCCGTCATTCCTGGCCGGGAAGTTGCGGTTGTAACTGGTCACGATGGTGTTCGGTTCCGACGAACTCGCCCGGCCACGCTCCCACTGGCCGATGCATGGTCCGCACGCGTTCGCCAGCACGGTGGCGCCGATGGCCTTCAAGTCGCCGAGGAGACCGTCCCGCTCGGCCGTGGCCCGCACCTGTTCTGAGCCGGGTGTGACCAGGAGCGGCGAACGGGTCCGCAAGCCGTGAGCAGCCGCCTGCCGGGCGATGGACGCAGCCCGACCGATGTCCTCGTAGGAGGAATTGGTGCACGAGCCGATCAGTGCACTTGAGATGTGGGTCGGTACCCCATGGTCCGCCGCCCACGTTCCCACGGCACTCACGGGGTGGGCCAGGTCGGGGGTGTCAGGACCGTTCAGCTGTGGTTCCAGCCTCGAGAGGTCGATCTCGATCACTCGATCGAAAAATCGCCCGGGATTGGCCTCGACTTCACCATCGCACCGCAAGTCGGCTGCGATCGCAGTTGCAGCCTCGGCTACGTCCGCCCGGAACGTTGCCGTGAGATACTCCGCCATATGAACGTCGAAGGGGAATAAAGAAGTGGTCGCGCCGGTCTCAGCCCCCATGTTGCAGATCGTCGCTTTGCCCGTCGCCGATATCGAGTCGGCCCCGGGCCCGAAGTACTCGACGATGGCGCCGGTGCCGCCCGTTACCGTCAAAAGCTCCGCCACCTTGAGGATCACGTCTTTGGGCGTTGCCCAACCAGAGAGCGATCCGGTCAGGTGAACGCCGACGAGGCGAGGCCACCGAAGGTTGAAAGGGGCACCGGTCATGACGTCGATCGCGTCGCCACCCCCCACGCCGATGGTCACCATGCCCAGGCCACCGCCGTTGGGCGTGTGGCTGTCGGTGCCGATCATCATCCCGCCGGGAAACGCGTAGTTCTCGAGGACGACCTGGTGGATGATGCCTGAGCCGGGCTCCCAGAAGACGATCCCGTAACGGGCACACACCGATCGCAGAAACCGGTAGATCTCGGCATTGGCCTCCCTCGCGGCCGCCAGGTCAGCGGTGGCCGAGGTCCTTGCCTGAATGAGGTGGTCGCAGTGGAGGGTGGTCGGCACCACCGTTTGGTCCAGCCCGGCGGTCATGAACTGCAGGGCCACGATCTGGGCCAGCACGTCTTGCAGTGCGACCCGATCGGGATCGAAGTCGGCATAACTGAGGCCCGGTTGCATCGCCCCCTCACCGGGATCTCGCAAGTGCGTGATGAGGACCTTCTCGGCGAATGTGAGTGGGCGGCCGAGCCGTTCTCGCCCGATCGACACTCGTTCCGGTAGCCGGCGGTACGCCCGCTCGACGGGTGAGGTTGAGGCGACCATCGCACGTTCCCTTTTCTCTCGATATCAAGAGAAATCTTGCTGCAGCATGATTCTTGATGTCAAGTTAAATTGATGGGCCGTTGAGCCCGTGCCTCACGGAGGAGCAGGACGAGGTGGAAGACGAAGTTGACCGTCTCGTGGCGGGATGGCGATCAGCATTGCCGGCGGTGGATGTGTCGCCCCTCGAGGTGCTGTCCCGCGTGTCTCGGCTGGCTCGCCATCTCGACCGGCAGAGAAGCCTGGTCTTCGCCCGTCACGAGCTCGAGACGTGGAGTTTCGACGTCCTCTCCGCCCTCCGGCGGACCGAGCCCCCGCATCAGCTTTCACCCGGTCAGCTGCTGGCGCTAACCCTCGTGACCTCCGGCACGATGACCAACCGGCTTGATCATCTCGAGGCCCGCAGACTGGTTCGCAGGCGTCCTGACCCAGCTGACGCGCGATCCA
>JBPYFF010000419.1:0-4420 GCA_051984455.1 Acidimicrobiales bacterium
CAAGTGACCCGGCCGATCAGCGCGCCGTGATCGGTGTGTGGACTACGGCCAGCCGGCAACAGGTTCACGTGCGCGGTGGCGAAAGCGACCGTGAGGACGTCGAGGCGGGACCATTTCTGCAGGTGTCCCGGCTCGGCAACCCGTTGATCAACGAGGTGCTGATCCCGCTCGGCCAAAAGGACTACTGGAACAGGCAGGCGCCTGCGGACGACCGGCAGTTCGTGGCTCAATACCAGCACCCCGAGCTGGCCGCGTTGCTGCCCGTGCTCTATCCAGGCGTCTTTCCCAACCTCGCCTCGCTCAACAGTTCCAATGTGCCGAGGGCCGACCTGGTGGCCGTCCTTCTAACCGGTATCCCGGCCGGGCTGATCCCGGGGTTCCAGAACTCCACCGGTCCAACGCTGGCTGACACGCTTCGACTGAACATGGCGATCACGCCGGCCAGCACGCCCAGCAATCTCGGTCTGCTCGGCGGGGACCTGGCTGGATTCCCGAACGGCCGGCGGGTCTTTGACGATGTGGTGACGATCCAGCTGCGGGCCATCGCAGGTGTGACATATCCCCTGATAGAACCCACATTCAAACCGGATGGCGCCGCTTCGGTCGTCACCGACGGCCTCACCAGCGACCCAGCGGACCTCACCGCCAAGGGGACGGAAAGCTATCTGGACGTGTTCCCCTACCTCGGCGTCCCGTACAGCGGCTTCGCCGTCCCGGCCAGCTGAGCACAGGGCCGGCACGGTGGTGGCAGAGCAGGCCAGACCGACCGAGGGGGCGAGTGTCGTCATGGAAATCGGCGGGGCGATCGGTGCCGTCGTCGTTCACACGCCCGGCGGGCTGGAGGGTGACGAGATTGAGGTATGGCCCGCCGGCGCGACGAGGCCGCTGACCCACGCCGTCGTCCGACGCCGCCACGTGGGCCAGCGCTGCCGGTTCGCCGCCGTCTTTCCCACCCTGGAGGCGGGTGACTACCTCCTTCGCTCGGTTCGAGACCGGGCGGAGGCCCCCCGGGAGGTGACCGTCCGGGGCGGGCAGGTGACGGCGGCGGACTGGTAGCAATCCCCCAACGGCTGCTGGTCGTACCATCCTCTTGATGATGTGGTCGGCGCCGGATGAGGCCCTTCTTGCCGGGTATGCGACCGGCGATCCGGACGCGTCGACCGCTTTCATCCGCCGTCACCAGCGGCGGGTGTTCGGCCTCGCGCTCTCCATCGTGGTCGATCCCGTCCTCGCCGAGGACGTCTCGCAGGAGGCCTTCGCCCGGGCATGGCGGCACGCCTCGACCTTCGATGCCCGGCGGGGGTCCGTTCCCGCGTGGTTGCTCACCATCACCCGTAACCTGGCCATCGACGCGCTTCGACTCCGGCGTTCGTGGCCGGTGGATCCGGGGGTCATCGCGGGCCTTGAAATCGAGGCCACCGGCCCAGGAGCCCAGCCGACCGCTGCGGCCGAGGCCGGCGACGACGTGGCCCAGCTCAGAAAGGCGCTGGGCAATCTTCCTCTCGACCAACGGCGGGCGTTGATCCTGGCCGGGCTCTGCGGGCGGACGGCCAAGGAGGTCAGCGAATCCGAGGGCATCCCGCTCGGGACGGCCAAAACTCGTATCCGCACCGGCCTCCAGAAGCTCCGTGTCTCCCTTGACGAGATGACGCTCAACATGAATGAGGGCGGGGGGTGAATCCTCTGACCTGCTCCGACTTTGCCGCCCTCGCGCCGGAGCTCGCCCTCGACCTTCTTTCCGGAGACGAGCGGGCGGCTGCCCTGAGTCACCTGGCCGGATGCCGCGCCTGCCAGACGAATCTGGACGACCTGGCCCGGACGGCCGATGCCCTCTTACTGCTTGCGCCGAGCGGCGAGCCGCCGGCGGGGTTCGAATCACGAGTGCTAGCCCGGCTCGCGGACGAGGAGGGGGCTCAACCGGCGGAGAAGCGCTTTCCCTTCCGGAGCCCCGGGAGCGGATCACGTGGGCGAACGGGCCGGCGCCACCGCTGGATGCCCCTGGGACTGGTCGCGGCGCTGCTCGTCGCCACCGCGACGGTCGGCGTGATCGTCGGGCGCCACTCGGCCCGGCATCCGCAGCCGTCGGCGATCCGCACGGCCACCGTGTGGGCCGACAATTTCCGCTCGACCTGCCACATCGTGGCGGTGCCCGGCACCGACGGCCAGGGCGCCGAAGTCCTGCTCCGTCTCGACGAGGCCGCCGAAGCTCCATCGGCGTACCCCGTCCTGGTCGAGCCCGCGAGCGGCGGCCGGCCGGTCGCCCTCGGCAGTGTCCAGGTCGTTGACGGTCACGGCGCCTTCGATCGGGTCGTCCCCCTCCGGGTCGGCCGGATCCGCGGCGTGCAAGTGATGGAGGAAGACGGCCACCGTCTCCGGTACGAGGCGAGCTTCGCCCCCATCTAAGACGTCAGATGGGGTAGCCGGCCACGACCCGGTAGCGGGCCCCGCTGGGGCGGGTCTCGCTGGCGACGAGCGTGACCTCGCTCACCGGCCACTCCGCCGCGAAGGATTGGCCGGCCAGCACCCGCACGTCGACCCCGCGTTTGGCCCGGGCCAACGTGACATGCCCGCGGAAGGGTCGTTCCGGTGGGGGCTCGCCGATGCCGGCCGTGGCCGCCACCACGGCCGCAGCCACATCCTCGAGCCCCGCAACCGGAATGCACAGGACGGACGGCCCGAGGCGAACGACGCTCGGACCGGCGACCGCAACCGGCTGGTCTGGCCCCGCGACGGGAGCCACTCGAGCGAGGGCCCTTTTTCCCTCCTCGGCATCCTCCATCGAGCCGAGGAACCTCAGGGTGACGTGCCACTGATCGGGCGTGGTCCAGCGCACGCCCGGGCGGTCCGGTCGGTCGAGTCCGGCCAGGCCGGCCACCACGTCAGCGGGCGGCCATACGCCGACGAAGAGCCGCATCACGGCCCGTCTCTTACTTTCGCCCGAGCAGGCGGCGACGAAGCAGATCGAGGAGAGAGATAGCGGCAAACTGCCTGACCCGGTCGCGATCACCCGGTAACTGGACCCTGACTGCGTCGGTCTCTCCATCCATGGCAAGACCCATCCACACAGTGCCGACCGGTTGACCGTCCTGCTCGGTCGGCCCCGCCACACCCGTGACGCCGAGACCGACATCGGCTGCCAGAACCCTGGCCGAGCCCGTCGCCATGGCACGGGCGGCTTCCTCACTCACCACCGGTCCGTCGGGAACGCCGAGGAGACGGCGCTTGACGGCGGAGTCATAGGCCACGATCGATCCACGGAACCAGTCGCTCGCGCCGGGCACGGCGGTGAGGCGGGCGCCCACCAATCCTCCGGTCAGCGACTCCGCCAGGCCCAGGGTGAGGCCGGCGTCGATGAGAAGCCGGGCGACGGCGACCTCCATGGCTTCGTCGTCGACCCCGAAGACCACATCTCCCAGCAGGGCTCGCAGTTCGCCCTCCTCGGCGTCGAGGAGGGCGCGGGCGGCGGCTTCGTCGCCGGCTTTAGCCGTGATCCTCACCTTGATTCCCTCGATCCCCGAGGCGAGAAAGGCGATGGTGGGGTTCCCCGTTTCCTCCAGGGCTTCGTGGCGGAGCGCGACCAGCGCGGCCAGCGCCGACTCGGCCAGCCCCCAGGTCCGGAGAGTGCGGCTGCGGATGGTTGCCGTCGAGCCGGACCGGGCCCGCAGGTCGGGGAGCACGGCCCGGAGGACCATCTCCTCCATCTCGTGAGGAACACCCGGTACGGCATAGATCACTTTGTGGCCAACCGGGCAGATCAACCCGGGCGCCGTGCCCTGGACCTGGGGAATGATGGTCGCTCCCTCCGGGACGTCGGCCTGCCGGAGGTTGTTGTCACTCATTTGCCGGCCTCGGGCATGGAACATGGCCCGGACGCGGTCGACGAGGGCAGGGTCGCGGCGCAACGGAACGTTGAGAACCTCGGCGATCGCTTCGCGCGTGATGTCATCCTGGGTCGGGCCCAGGCCGCCGCACGTGATCACCGCGTCGCTATGGGCGAGCGACTCCCGGAGAGCCAGCACGATTCGACGGAGGTTGTCGCCCACCTTGACCTGGAAGTGGGAGTCCACGCCTGCGATCGCGAGCTGCTCGCCGATCCACTCGGAGTTGGTGTCAACGATCTGGCCGAGCAGCAGCTCCGTGCCGACCGCGACGACGTCACATCGCACCGGTCAGGCTCCGGCGGGATTCGCCGGCGTGGTTAGCCGTCCGGGCGTTGCCCGGCTGCTCGCTTCGTTCACCCCTCCATCAACGAGAGAGGCGTCACCCACGCTTTCTCCCCCTACCGACCGCCGGCCGTCGAGCAGGTACTGGGCCCCGCTGACCAGCGTCAGCCCGACTGCGATCCAAAGGACGGTCTCGGCCAGGTCGGGGTGATGCCGGTGCCCCGTCAAGGGAAGGAGCGCGGCGCCCACGGCCAGGT